>NZ_JAEHCH010000014.1:0-150029 GCF_016483245.1 Bacillus cereus group sp. N31
GGATCAAACTCTCCAATAAAGTTAGTTTGTCTAGCATCTAAAAATAAAAATTGACGTTTCACGTTGTTTGTTTCGTTTAGTTTTCAAAGTTCAATATCGCGTTTCAGCGACTTTCATAATATATCATAGTATATTATTTTCGTCAACAAGTTTTTCAAGATAACTTGTATCTCTCATTTGCTGACTCTGCCTATTATATATAGTTTCTTATTGCTATGCAAGTATTATTATAAAAAAATAAAGAGAAGGGAGAATCCCCTCTCTTATTCTTCAGAAGAAACCTCTTCACTAGTTTCTTCTTCTTCATCCTTTTGCGCTTTTGCTACTGTTGCTACCTCTTGCTCATCCTCTAATCGAATTAGACGAACACCTTGTGTATTACGTCCCATTTGAGAGATTTGATCAACCGGCATACGAATAATAACACCCGCGGCTGTAATTAACATAATGTCTTCTTCACCTGTTACAGATTTAACTGCTACTAATTTACCGTTCTTATCTGTAATGTTACAAGTTTTCAGACCTTTACCACCACGACTTTGTAGTCGATATTCTTCAACTGGAGTACGCTTACCGTACCCGTTTTTCGTTACGATTAAGACATTCGTATCTTCTTCAACAATTTCCATACCTACTACTTGGTCCTCTTCGCCTAGTGTAATAGCTTTTACACCAGCTGCATTACGGCCCATAGAACGCACATCTTGTTCATTGAAGCGAATTAACATACCGTTGCTTGTCCCTACGATAATATCTTTATCGCCAGATGTTAAACGTACAGAAATCACTTCATCTTCTTCACGAAGCGAAATTGCAATTAAACCGTTCGTACGTATATTTGCAAATGATGAAAGTGGCGTTCTCTTAGAAATACCTTGTTTCGTTGTAAAGAATAAGAACTGGTCATCACCAAACTCACGAATTGGAATAATGGCATTGATCCACTCACCCTTATCTACCCCTAATAGGTTAATAATCGGTAGCCCTTTCGCAGTACGGCTATACTCTGGAATTTCATATCCTTTCGTACGGTATACTTTACCCTTGTTTGTAAAGAATAAAATATGATCATGAGTGGACGTTGTTAATAATTGTTCAACAAAGTCATCATCATTCGTACCCATTCCTTGTACACCACGTCCCCCACGGTTCTGTGTTTTGTACGTAGAAGCTGGCAACCTCTTAATATAACCGTTATGAGTTAACGTAATCGCAATGTTTTGCTCAGGAATTAAATCTTCATCTTCAATAAATTCCATACCGCCAATTGTAATTTCTGTTCGTCTCTTATCATTGAAACGTTCTTTTACTTCTATTAATTCTTCACGAATAATCTCAAGAACTTTCTCTTCATCTGCTAAAATCGCTTTTAATTCAGCAATTAACTGCATTAAGTCTTGATACTCTTGCTCGATTTTTTCACGTTCTAATCCAGTTAAGCGTTGCAGACGCATGTCTAAAATCGCTTGCGCTTGTTTCTCACTTAAACCGAAACGTTCCATTAAGCCCTGCTTTGCAATATCTGCCGTTTTTGAACTACGAATTAACGTAATAACTTCATCAAGATGATCTAAAGCAATTCGTAATCCTTCTAAAATATGAGCACGTGCCTCTGCTTTTTCTAATTCATAAGCAGTACGTCTACGGATTACTACCTTCTGGTGCTCCAAATAATGATATAAGTTTTGTTTTAAATTTAGTACTTGAGGCTCTCCATTTACAAGAGATAACATATTAATACCAAAACTTGTTTGAAGCGCTGTATGTTTATATAAATTATTTAATAGTACATTAGCATTAGCATCACGACGTACTTCCATAACGATACGCATACCATTACGATCTGATTCATCACGTAAATCTGTAATGCCTTCAATTTTCTTATCGCGAACTAATTCTGCGATTTTTTCAATTAATCGTGCCTTATTAACTTGATAAGGTAGTTCCGTTACGATAATAGATTGTTTACCGTTTGACTTCTCTTCAATTTCAACCTTAGCACGAAGCATAATAGAACCGCGACCTGTTTCGTAAGCTCTTCGAATTCCACTTCGCCCTAAAATTAAACCTGCCGTCGGAAAGTCTGGTCCAGGAATATATTCCATCAATTCCGCGATAGTAATATCAGGGTTATGACTTAATGCCAGCACACCATCAATTACTTCGCCAAGCTGATGCGGCGGGATATTTGTTGCCATACCAACAGCAATACCTGTCGTACCGTTTACTAATAAATTAGGGAAACGCGCTGGTAATACAATCGGCTCTCTTTCCGAACCATCGTAGTTATCTTGATAATCAATTGTATTTTTTGAAATATCACGTATTAATTCCATAGAAATCTTAGACATTCTTGCCTCTGTATAACGCATTGCCGCTGCTGAATCTCCATCTACAGAACCGAAGTTACCATGCCCATCAACAAGCATATAACGTTGACTGAAATCTTGCGCCATACGTACCATCGTTTCATAAACAGCTGAATCACCGTGGGGGTGATACTTACCAATTACTTCACCAACAATACGTGCTGATTTCTTATACGCTTTATCAGCTGTAATTCCTAAATCATTCATCGCATATAAAACCCTACGATGCACAGGTTTTAATCCATCACGAACATCTGGTAATGCACGAGATACGATAACACTCATTGCGTAATCTAAAAATGAGGTACGCATTTCATGACTAATATTAATTTCTCGAATTCGTGCTTGTTGTTGATTGTCTGACATCAACGAGCACCTCCTCTTACATTTCCGTTACACATACATTGATTTATATGTAGAAGACAGGAATACTTAGATTCCTGTCATTACTCATTTAAATATCAAGGTTTTTCACGTATTTTGCATTCTCTTGGATAAAGTTACGACGTGGTTCCACTTTATCACCCATTAAAATTTCAAACGTTTCGTCTGCTTCTATTGCATCTTGAAGAGAAACTTGAAGTAACGAACGTACTTCTGGATCCATTGTCGTCTCCCATAGCTGAGTTGGATTCATTTCTCCAAGACCTTTATAACGTTGAATTCCTGGTTTCGGCTGGGCTGGTAGCTCAGCTAATATCTTTTCAAGTTCTTTATCGTTATAAGCATATTGAATTTTTTTACCTTGTTGTACTTTAAACAAAGGTGGCTGCGCAATATATATATAGCCACACTCAATGATTTGACGCATATAACGATAGAAGAACGTTAATAATAGGGTACGAATATGCGCACCATCAACATCGGCATCGGTCATAATAATAACTTTATGATAGCGTGCTTTTTCAATATCGAAGTCTCCACCGATATTTGTACCGATCGCCGTAATAATTGTACGAACTTCATCATTTGATAAAATTTTATCTAAGCGTGCTTTTTCAACATTAATAATTTTACCTTTCAGCGGTAAAATCGCTTGGAAATGACGATCGCGTCCTTGTTTTGCAGATCCACCCGCAGAGTCACCCTCTACGATATAAATTTCACTAATTGCTGGATCTTTAGAAGAACAGTCTGCCAATTTCCCTGGTAAACTTGAAACTTCTAAAGCACTCTTTCGGCGAGTTAGCTCACGAGCCTTTTTAGCTGCTACACGCGCACGAGCTGCCATCGTTCCTTTATCTACAACTTTACGTGCAACATTGGGATTTTCCAGTAAGAACTTTTCAAAAGCCTCTGAGAATACTGACTCCGTAATCGTTCTCGCTTCACTATTTCCAAGTTTCGTCTTCGTTTGCCCTTCGAATTGTGGATTTGGATGTTTAATTGACACGATTGCTGTTAAACCTTCACGAACATCTTCACCAGTTAAATTACTATCCGCATCTTTTAAAATGTTATTTTTACGGCCATAATCGTTAATCACACGTGTTAGGGCAGTTTTAAATCCTACCTCATGTGTACCACCTTCATACGTATGAATATTATTTGTAAATGAGTAAATATGATTTGTATATCCTTCGTTATATTGAAGCGCAACTTCAACTTGAATACCATCTTTTGAACCCTCTACATATACAGGCTCTTCATGAATTGGTTGTTTTGAACGATTTAAATGTTCAACATATGATTTAATTCCACCTTCATAGTGGAACTCTTTCTTTTGTTTATGTTCACGTTTATCTTCAATCGTTAATTTAATATTACGATTTAAAAACGCCAACTCACGCATACGAGTCGCTAGCGTATCAAATTCATATTCTGTCGTCTCTTTAAAAATTTCTGGATCCGGTTTAAAGCGAGTTATTGTTCCAGTTTTATCTGTATCACCGATGACTTTTAAATCTGCAACCGGAATACCTCTTTCGTATTTTTGGTAATGAATTTTACCGTCACGATGTACAAATACTTCTAGTTCTGTTGACAAGGCATTTACAACAGATGCACCAACACCATGCAAACCACCAGAAACCTTATAACCGCCACCGCCAAATTTACCACCAGCGTGGAGGACAGTCATAATAACCTCAACTGCAGGACGTCCCATTTTTTCTTGTATACCAACTGGGATACCACGGCCATTATCCGTTACAAGAATACTATTATCTTCTTCAATACTAACGTTAATTTCATCGCAATATCCTGCTAATGCTTCATCGATACTATTATCAACAATTTCCCATACAAGGTGGTGAAGTCCTTTCCCACTCGTAGATCCAATATACATACCTGGACGTTTCCGAACTGCCTCTAGTCCTTCAAGTACCTGTATCTGACTTTCATCATATGCATTTTCTTGCATTTGTTTTTGTTCCATTGACACAAAGATCACCTACTTTTCCATTTAAACAGGGGTTTATGCCCTATCTATTTCACAATCTACCGTGCCGTTCGTTACATGAATTGTTTTCGCGTCTTTCAATGTTTCGTGTTCAATTCCGTCGACACTCGTCGTTGTAACAAATGTTTGCACCTTTCCTTGAATTGTATTTAACAGATGTGATTGACGATAATCGTCTAATTCTGATAAAACATCATCCAGCAAAAGGATTGGATATTCTTTAACCTCTGAATAAATCAATTCAATTTCAGCTAATTTTAGGGATAGTGCAGTCGTTCGTTGTTGTCCTTGCGAACCAAAGACTTGAACATTTTTACTATTAACGAAGAATTGTAAATCATCACGATGAGGACCAATTAAAGTCGTACCACGGAAAATTTCACGTTGTTTCACAGATTGAAAACTTTCATAGTATACTTCTTTTATTTTCGACAAATCCATTGATTCTGATACATCTACACTCGGTTTATAAATAATTTCTAATTCTTCTAATCCACGGCTTATACCACGATGAATTGGGGCTGCCCATTCTTGCAGTAAATGTAAAAAATCAAAACGCTTTTGCAATATTTTTGCACCGTGTTCAATCAGTTGCAGTGTAAATACATCCAACATCGTTTCCTCATTTTTACTATTCCCTTGCATTTTTTTTAGCAAGTGGTTTCGTTGCGTGAGCACTTTTTGATATTGACTTAATTCATATAAATAAACAGGAGCTATTTGTCCTAATTCCATATCTAAAAAGCGTCTTCTTACTTGAGGGCTTCCTTTTACAAGATTTAAATCTTCCGGGGCAAACATGACAACATTCATTTCGCCAATATATTGACTCAACTTTTGTTGTTCAAGTTGATTTAATTTTGCCTTTTTACCTTTTTTCGAAATATTTAATTCTAAAGACAAAGAACTATTTCTCTTTTGTAATTTCCCTTTAATTTGACCGAAATCTTCATCCCAACGGATAAGCTCGCGGTCATTGGAGGTTCTATGAGATTTCGCCATCGCTAACACATAAATAGCTTCCATCAAATTTGTTTTCCCTTGCGCATTTTCGCCGATAATTACATTCACTTTATCTTCAAAGGAAAGCTCTAATTTTTCATAATTGCGATAGTTTTTTAATTGTATTTCTGAAATAAACAAAGGGCTCCCCCTTTATGCCTGAACTTGGAAAGTTCCGCTACCCGGAATTTCAATAATATCGTTCGCATATAACTTGCGACCTCTTCTGTTTTCAAGTTCTTGATTCACGTACACTTCATATTCTTGTAAAAACCATTTTACAGCGCCACCTGTATCGATTACATCAGCTAACTTTAAAAATTGTCCTAGTGTAATATACTCTGTTGAAATTTTAATACGTTTCATAAAATCGCTCACTTTCTCAAAGTGTTCATTCTTTCATTGTACTAAATAAACTAGCATTAGGAAAGTAATACCCCAAAATCAAATAAGGGCTACTAGCATCTTTAAACTAGCAACCCTTATTTTCTATCTAGTAAGTACGAACTGGTAAAATTAATTGAGTAATTGAATCATCATTTACTGTACGAATTAAGAATGGTCTCATTGCCCCAGTAAAGCTAATCTTAATCTCTGTACTATCTAAAGCTTTTAATGCATCCATCATATATTTTGCACTAAAAGATATTTTTAATTCTTCTCCATCTACGTTTTCACATTGAACTTCTTCCACTACTTTTCCGATTTCCGGAGAATTAGAAGAGATTTCCAACATTTTTTGTTCTAACGTTGATAATTTTACAACATTATTGCGGCCGTCCCTTGCTAATAGTGAAGCACGATCAATGGCCTGTAGAAATTCTTTTGTATTCACAAAAATATCCGTCTTACTCTCTGCTGGAATTAGACGTGTTGTATCAGGATAATTTCCTTCTAACAATCTTGAGAAGAATAATAAATGTTTTGTACGGAATAATACTTGATACTCCGTAATAACGATATCTACCATTTCTTCCGACTCATCTAGAATTTTACTTAATTCATTTAGGCTCTTACCTGGAATTACAACATTTGCTTGAAACGCATCTGCAATATTATATCCTTCGATTTTTGCTTTTCGAAGTGCTAGTCTGTGACTATCTGTTGCAATACAAATTAATTCGCTGTTATATACCTTCCAGTTTACACCTGTCAAGATCGGTCTTGTTTCCGAAGTAGAAACTGCAAATACAGTTTGTCTAATCATATGTTTAAGTAAGTCTGTTGGAATCTTAAAAACATGATGCTCTTCAATCTGTGGTAATAATGGATATTCAGCAGAATCTAAACCATTCAAGTTAAACTCTGATTTTCCAGATTTTATTTTTGTCATAAAATGATTTTCCACAGAAATTTCGACAGTGTCTTTCGGTAGTTTTTTTACGATCTCACTAAAATATTTTGCTTGTAAAACAATACTTCCTGATTGTCCGATTTCTACAATCTCTTTTCCGTCCTCTTCGACTGGAATAAACGATTCAATAGAGATGTTTGCATCGCTTCCTGTTAATGTAACCCCTTCTTCAGTAGCGACAACTTTAATTCCTGTAAGAATTGGAATTGTTGTACGAGAAGAAACAGCCTTCATTACATCCTGTACACTTCTTACAAGATAGTCTTTTTGTATTGTAAAACGCATAAAGAAAAACCTCCGGTAAGTATAAGATTTTATTTAATTAATAAAGATAAAAAATAGTAGTAATAGTAATAGGGCTTGTGGATATGTGGATAACCCCGTTAAAAGATGTAAAAACAGTCTATCTACATGTGGATAGACTGTGCGTAAAACAAGGAGAGTTATTCACACTATTCAGCTACTACTTTAAAATATCATTAATTTCTTCGACTTGCTTTTGCAATTGCGTATCCGTTTTTAGTAGCTTAGAAATTTTTTCATGGGCATGGATAACGGTTGTATGGTCACGTCCACCAAATTCTTCACCTATTTTAGGTAAAGAGGAATCTGTAAGTTCGCGTGATAAATACATTGCAATTTGACGAGGAAACGCAACTGATTTTGTACGCTTTTTCGCTTTAAAATCTTCTAATTTTACTTGGTAAACGCCCCCGACAGCTTTTTGGATATCATAAATAGAAATAATTTTTGGTTTAGAATTTGGAATAATATCTTTAAGTGCTTCAGCTGCTAAATCAGCATTAATATCTTTGTTAATTAAAGATGAATAAGCTACAACTCGGATGAGCGCACCTTCTAATTCACGAATGTTTGAATCGATTTGATTTGCGATATACAGCATAACCTCGTTTGGTATATCAAGTCCTTCAGCTTTTGCTTTTTTACGTAAAATCGCAATTCGCGTTTCTAAATCTGGTGGCGTAATGTCCGTAATGAGTCCCCATTCAAAGCGAGAACGAAGACGATCTTCTAAAGTTGGAATTTCTTTTGGTGGCCGATCACTTGAAATTACAATTTGTTTGCTTTCTTCGTGTAATGCATTAAATGTATGGAAAAACTCTTCTTGAGTTTGTTCTTTTCCAGCAAGAAATTGAATATCATCTATCAATAAAACATCTACATTGCGATATTTATTACGAAAATCGACAGCTTTATTATCACGAATAGAGTTAATGAATTCATTTGTAAATTTTTCGGATGATAAATATACAACTTTCGCGTTTGGATTGTGTTCAATTACATAATGACCGATCGCATGCATTAAATGCGTCTTTCCAAGCCCAACGCCCCCGTAAATAAAGAGAGGATTATATGCTTTAGCTGGAGCCTCGGCTACAGCTAATGAAGCAGCGTGGGCAAAACGGTTACCAGAGCCAATAACAAATGTATCAAATGTATATTTTGGATTTAACATGCTCTGTGGTAAATGAGTAGAATCATCTTGTGCTCGATTTTTTTTAATAGGAGGAAGATCGATATCCTCTTCAGCTTGACTTTGGGGAATAATAAAGCGAATAGCCAATTTTGCCCCTGTTAAATCATAAAGTGTTTCCGAAATGAGTTCTGAGTAATGAGATTCTAGCCAATCACGAGCAAATTCATTTGGAGCTGTAATCGTTAATACGTCTTTCTTTAAGTTATGTGCTGTTGTTGACTTCAACCACGTTTCATAACTAGGTTTACTGACCTTTTTTTCAAGTTCTTTTAAGGCACTATTCCATAAATCAGAGATGTTTTCCAAAGGTGTCCCTCCTTTACTAAGATGGTAAAAGAATAAGGTTGCGCAACAAATGTACAACCCAATAAATAGTAAATGTATATTTATACGAAACGTCTTTTAAAACCTAAAAACGTCGTTTGTATATGAGATAGGGTTTTCGACAAAAAAAGCAAATGTGGACAACTATTTACCCACATGTGATTAAAACTGTCCACATGTTATACACAAATTGTGGATAAAATAAACATGTGGGAAACTTATTCAAAGTGAAAACACAACTATAATATCAAAAAAAAGTAGCTATAGCAATGAAATTAAGAAAGTTATCCACAAAATCAATACCTTGTGGAATAAACTTGTCCACAATACGATATACTGTGTAAAAGTAAGAAAAAAGTTTGTGGATATAAAAAACAGAAAAAAACATTTATCCACAAGGAAATATAGGGACTGTGAAAAAGAATGTGAACAGGTTCAAAATGAATATTTGATGAAAATTTCGAGAACCATTGACATTTTCCTAGTTGATTAACTATAATTTATAAGACTGTCTTTAACAGATATTCCTCAGGGAGGTGTCATATAATGAAAAGAACTTACCAACCAAATAAACGTAAGCGCAGCAAAGTACATGGTTTCCGCAGCCGTATGAGCACAGCGAACGGACGTAAAGTGCTAGCAGCTCGTCGTCGTAAAGGAAGAAAAGTATTATCTGCGTAGACCACTGATCGTTCAGTGGTCTTTTTTTCTAATAATAGTGAATTTCCGCTGATGAAATACAGGAGTGTCAATTGATATGAAGAAAAAAAATCGTATAAAGAAGAATGATGAATTCCAGGAGGTTTTTCAAAAAGGAAAATCAAATGCGAACCGTCAATTTGTTGTATACCAACTAAATAAAGAAGAACAGCCAAATTTTCGCATCGGCCTTTCTGTTAGCAAGAAGATAGGAAACGCAGTAGTTCGTAATCGAATTAAGCGTATGATCCGTCAGTCCATTACAGAATTGAAAGATGAGATAGATTCTGGAAAAGATTTTGTTATAATAGCAAGGAAGCCTTGTGCAGAGATGACATATGAAGAAGTAAAGAAAAGCTTAATTCATGTCTTTAAACGCTCTGGTATGAAAAGAATAAAAAAGTAGCGTAAGGAAATGAATTACACTATATACATACCGAAACAAGGAGGAGCAGGCTTTGAAAAAGAAAATAGGTTTACTGGCCATGGTTATTACATTAATGGCAATTGCTACCGGCTGTAGTGAAACGGGTCAGCCGATTACATCGAAGAGCACTGGGATTTGGAATGAATATTTCGTATACCCGCTTTCTCAGTTAATCACGTATTTTGCGACATGGCTTGGTGATAATTACGGTTTAGCGATCGTTATTACGACCCTTATTATTCGTTTTGCATTATTACCATTAATGATTAAGCAAACGAAGAGTACGAAAGCTATGCAGGCGTTACAACCAGAAATGGTAAAGTTAAAAGAGAAATATAGCTCGAAAGACCAAGCAACACAGCAAAAATTACAACAAGAAATGATGCAGCTATATCAAAAAAATGGTGTAAATCCATTAGCCGGTTGTTTACCAATATTTGTTCAGATGCCTATTTTATTCGCATTTTATCATGCGATTATGAGAACATCAGAAATTAGTAAACATACATTTTTATGGTTTGATTTAGGACAGGCAGACCCTTACTATATCTTACCGGTTGTTGCAGCGATTACGACATTTATTCAGCAAAAGCTTGCAATGGCAGGAACTGCTGGTCAAAATCCACAAATGGCAATGATGATTTGGCTTATGCCGATTATGATTTTAATCTTTGCAATTAACTTCCCAGCGGCATTATCACTTTACTGGGTTGTTGGTAATATCTTTGGTATCGCTCA
The DNA here is from genome assembly GCF_016483245.1 of Bacillus cereus group sp. N31. Taxonomy (NCBI): domain Bacteria; kingdom Bacillati; phylum Bacillota; class Bacilli; order Caryophanales; family Bacillaceae; genus Bacillus; species Bacillus cereus group sp. N31. Next base: position 10,813 of record NZ_JAEHCH010000014.1, read on the forward strand.
AATGTACTTTATCAAAGGGCCAGAAATTAAGGCTAGTAAGGCTGGAGGATCAGGTAAGTGAGTGTAATTACTGCTAAAGGACAAACAGTCGAGCTGGCAGTAGAAGATGCTTTAAGGCAATTAAACACTTCAAAAGATCAAGTTGATATAAATATTATCGATGAGGGTAAAAGGGGATTCCTAGGCTTATTTGGGAATCGTCCTGCAGTAGTAGAAGTTGTATTGAAGAAAGATCCCATTCAAGAATGTGAAGAGTATTTAAAAAATGTTATTCGCAACATGGGTGTGGAAGTCGAGATTAGTAAAATTGTAAAGGGACGCGAAGTTGAATTTACAATTTCTGGTGATAATGTAGGTGTTTTAATTGGAAAAAGAGGTAATACGTTGAACTCTTTACAGTATTTGACAAAACTTGTCGCGAATCGCCATACGAAACAGTATATTGGTATCACACTAGATGCTGAAAATTATCGTAGTAAAAGAAAAAGTACGTTAGAATCGCTTTCTTATCGATTAGCAAAACAAGTGTCTAAAACGAAAAAAAGAGTTGTTTTAGAGCCGATGCCATCTTTTGAACGAAAAATTATCCATCAAGCATTATCTAATCATCAAGATATCAATACAACTTCTGAAGGAAATGAACCACATCGGCATGTTGTAATATCTTCCAAATGACCGGTTACTCAAATGAGTGCCGGTTTTTTTGAGGGGAAAACAGATGTGGATAACTAAAAACACTAAACTTATCCACTGTGAATAAGTTTAGTGTTTTTTACATGAGGACATAATAAAATGAGTTATTATTCTTTTGTAGATAGGTTCGTTATGGTATTCTAATAATTTAGTGAAGAAAATAATCGTGTTGAAATAGAGATAAATAAGCAAGTGAGGTGAAAGGACATGGAATTTGATACAATTGCTGCGATTTCCACAGCGCTTGGAGAGGGCGCAATTGCCATTGTTCGAGTAAGTGGGGATGATGCGGTTGAAAAAGTTAATCGTATTTTTAAAGGGAAGGACTTAACAGAGGTTCCTTCTCACACAATTCATTATGGTCATATTGTTGATTTAGATACAAATCAAGTTATTGAAGAAGTTATGGTGTCTATTATGCGTGCACCAAGAACTTTTACACGCGAAAATATAGTAGAAATTAACTGCCACGGTGGACTTGTTTCGGTAAATAAAGTATTGCAGCTTATTTTAGCGCAAGGAGTACGACTAGCAGAGCCTGGTGAATTTACAAAACGTGCTTTTTTAAATGGTCGTATTGATTTATCACAAGCAGAAGCTGTCATGGACTTAATCCGTGCAAAAACAGATCGTGCAATGAACGTAGCGATTAATCAAATGGAGGGGCGATTATCTAAATTAATTGGCCGCCTGCGTCAGGACATATTAGAAACGCTAGCTCATGTTGAGGTAAACATAGATTACCCAGAATATGATGATGTGGAAGAGATGACACATAATATTTTAATTGAGAAAGCGACACATGTTCGTGCTGAAATTGCAAAAATATTAGAAACATCGAAGCAAGGGAAGATTTTACGTGAAGGTATTGCTACTGCAATCATCGGTAGACCTAACGTTGGGAAGTCATCGCTATTAAATAGTCTCGTTCAAGAGAAAAAGGCAATTGTAACTGATATTGCAGGAACAACTCGTGATGTTATTGAAGAGTACGTTAATGTGCGTGGTGTACCACTTAAACTTATAGACACAGCCGGGATTCGTGAAACGGAAGATGTTGTTGAACGAATTGGGGTAGAACGTTCAAAAGAAATGATGAGCCAAGCAGATTTAGTGTTAATTGTCGTAAATTATAGTGAGGCTTTAACAAATGAAGATGAAGATTTATTCCGTGCGGTACAAGGAAAAGATTTCATTGTTATTGTGAATAAGACGGATTTACCGCAAGGAATTGATATGGAACGTGTTGCAGAATTGGCTGCGGGAAATCGTGTTATTACAACATCCTTAATCGAGGAGCAAGGAATAGATGAGCTTGAACAGGCGATAGCTGAGCTATTCTTTGAAGGAACAATTGATTCTGCAGATATGACATATGTTTCTAACGCAAGGCATATCGGACTATTAACACAAGCAGAAAAGACAATTGGAGATGCAATTGAGGCAATAGAAAATGGTGTTCCGATTGATATGGTACAAATTGATTTAACGAGAACGTGGGAAATACTTGGTGAAATTACTGGTGATACTGTCCATGAAAGCTTAATTGACCAGTTGTTCTCTCAATTTTGTTTAGGAAAATAATATGGCGATGTTTCAGAAAGATAGAGATTATTAGGAGGAATAAATAATGGGATACAATGCCGGTTCATACGATGTTATAGTAATCGGTGCAGGTCATGCAGGATGTGAAGCTGGTCTTGCGGCAGCACGAATGGGCTCCAAAACATTAATGTTAACAATTAATTTAGATATGGTAGCGTTTATGCCATGTAACCCTTCTGTTGGTGGACCAGCAAAAGGGATTGTTGTTCGTGAAATTGATGCATTAGGCGGAGAAATGGGACGCAATATTGATAAAACGCATATTCAAATGCGTATGTTAAATACAGGTAAAGGACCAGCTGTACGTGCACTTCGAGCACAAGCAGATAAGTTCTCTTACCAACATGAATTAAAGAAAACAATTGAAGAAACACCAAATTTAACTTTGTTCCAAGGAATGGTAGAGCGTTTAATCGTTGAAGATGGCGTATGTAAAGGGGTAATTACGCAAGCGGGTGCTGAATATACAGCAAAAACAGTCGTAATTACAACTGGAACATTTTTACGTGGTGAGATTATTATGGGTGATTTAAAATATTCGAGCGGTCCAAATAATCAGCAACCATCTATTACATTATCTGAGCATTTAGAGGAGCTTGGATTTGATCTTGTTAGATTTAAAACAGGTACGCCTCCTCGTGTAAACAGCAATACAATTGACTACAGTAAAACAGAAATTCAACCGGGTGATGATAAACCACGTGCGTTCTCTTTTGAAACGACGAAATTTATTATGGATCAAATTCCATGTTGGTTGACATATACAAGTACGGAAACACATCGTTTAATAGATGAAAATTTACATCGTTCAGCTATGTATTCTGGTATGATTAAAGGAACAGGACCTAGATACTGTCCTTCTATTGAAGATAAAGTAGTAAGATTTAATGATAAACCACGTCATCAAATTTTCTTAGAGCCAGAGGGACGCAATACGCAAGAAGTATACGTACAAGGTCTATCTACAAGCTTACCAGAAGATGTACAGCGTGACATGCTTAGAACAATCCCGGGGCTGGAAAATGTCGAAATGATGCGTACAGGTTATGCAATTGAGTATGATGCAATTGTGCCAACGCAATTATGGCCAACACTTGAAACGAAAAACATTAAAAATTTATATACAGCAGGACAAATTAACGGAACTTCTGGTTACGAAGAAGCGGCAGGACAAGGGCTTATGGCTGGAATTAATGCGGCATGTCGATCTTTAGGTAAAAAAGAAGTTATTTTAGGGCGCGAGGATGCTTATATTGGTGTCTTAATTGATGATCTTGTAACGAAAGGTACAAATGAACCATATCGTTTATTAACATCTCGTGCAGAGTACCGTCTATTATTACGCCATGATAATGCGGATCTTCGTTTAACTGAAGTTGGTCGTGAAATCGGATTAATTAAAGAAGAGCGCTATGAGCGATTTACAAATAAAAAGTTACAAATTGAACAGGAAAAGGAACGTTTAGGTAGCATTATTATTAAACCACGTCCTGAAGTTCAAGAATTAATTCGTAGCATTGGTGGAAGTGAATTGAAAGACGGAATACGTGCAAGTGACTTATTACGTCGTCCAGAGATGACATATGAGCATATTCATCTTTTAGTACCAAGCGAAGTAGAATTAAGTGATGAAGTTACGGAACAAGTTGAAATTCAGACTAAGTACGAAGGATATATTGAAAAATCATTACAGCAAGTAGAGCGTATGAAGAAAATGGAAAACAAAAAAATCCCTGTGGATATTGATTATGATGCAATTTCTAGCCTTGCTTCAGAAGCTAGACAGAAATTGAAAGATGTTCGTCCACTTTCAATGGGGCAGGCTTCACGTATTTCTGGCGTAAATCCAGCAGATATTTCCATTTTACTTGTGTATATTGAACAAGGAAAAATTGCGCGCGTATCGAACCAATAAATAGTAAGGAGCTATCGCTAGATGAACATAGAACAATTTCAATCTATGCTAGAAGAGAAGGGTATTACCCTCTCTTCTAGGCAGTTAGAGCAGTTCAAAATCTACTTTGAAACATTAGTAGAGTGGAATGAAAAAATGAACTTAACGGCTATTACGGAAAAAGAAGAAGTATACTTAAAACACTTTTTTGATTCTATTACAGCTGCTTTTTATTATGATTTTTCAAAACCATTCTCAATTTGTGATGTTGGTGCAGGGGCTGGATTCCCAAGTATTCCTTTAAAAATCTGTTTCCCGCACTTAAAAGTAACAATTGTAGACTCATTGCAAAAACGTATTAATTTCTTAAATCATTTAGCACAAAAGCTAGAATTAAGTGACGTTGCATTTTGTCACGATCGTGCTGAAACATTTGGGAAAAAAGAAGGTGTACGTGAATCGTACGATATTGTAATGGCACGTGCAGTTGCCCGTCTTTCTGTATTAAGTGAGCTATGTTTACCACTAGTAAAAGTTGGAGGAACATTCATTGCGATGAAGGGTGCAGCAGCAAACGAAGAAATTGAAAATGGCAAGTATGCTTTAGAGGTGCTTGGCGGAGAGTTAAAAGAGATGTCTACGTTCCAATTACCGTTTGAAGAAAGTGAACGTAATATTTTATTAATCGAGAAAAAGCGCAAGACACCAAAGAAATATCCACGCAAACCGGGAACACCCAATAAATTACCTATTGAAAAATAAATCTTATTAGACGTAAGATTAAATTATATAAATGAAAACGTAAATGTTTCATAGGAAACATTTTATGTAGAATAGTCAATAGGCCTAAAAGGTGGTGGAATATGTATGAAAAATACGTTTTCTCGTTTATTTGGCTTTGGAGATAAAGAGAGCGAATTCGAATTACAAGACGAAAGCCATGAAGAAATAGATAAAAAGGTATATGAAGAAATACAAGAAATTCCGATCGTAAATATTACTCCTAATCGTTATCAACCACGAACGGTTTTTGACGATGCACGTATCGACGAGTTGGCATTAACGATTCGTACACACGGGCTCATTCAGCCGATTGTTGTGAGGCAGTATGAGGATGATAAGTACGAGATTATTGCTGGAGAAAGACGTTTTCGCGCAGCAACGAAGTTAGGCTGGGAAAAGGTCCCTGCGATCATAAAGAACTTAAATGATACAGAGACGGCTTCTGTAGCGTTAATTGAAAATTTGCAACGTGAGGAATTAACAGCAATCGAGGAAGCTGTGGCATATCAAAAGCTGATTGAGTTACATAATTTAACGCAAGAAGCATTGGCACAACGACTTGGAAAAGGACAATCTACAATCGCAAATAAGTTGCGATTGTTAAAGTTGCCTGAAGAAATAAAAAGTGCATTGTTAGAAAAAAGTATTACAGAACGTCATGCTCGTGCTCTCATTCCTTTAAAAAATGAGGAATTACAACTGAAAGTTTTACAAGAAATTGTGGAAAAACAACTCAATGTAAAACAAACAGAGGAACGAATCGCGAAATTACTAGAAGAAGTAAAACCGAAGCGCAAGGCGAAGCAAAAAGCAGTAAGCCGAGACGCGAGAATTGCTATGAATACAATTAGGCAATCATTACAAATGGTGGCTGACAGTGGTTTAAATGTTAATTCTGAGGAAGAAGAATTTGATGAGTACTATCAAATTACGATTAAAGTTCCGAAGAAAAAATAATAATGATGTGTTAGAGACCTTATCCTACTGGAGAGGTCTCTTTTGCTATATTTTCTTGTTAATGAAGAAGGAGTTTAGAAATAAATTTTGAAGTTTAATAAGGACGGAAAAGAAAAACTTTTATTTCATGTTACAATAAACGTAATTGTTACTAGAATAAGATAGAAAGGTTGAAAGTAGGTGACATCATGGGAAAAATCATTGCTATTGCTAATCAAAAAGGCGGTGTTGGAAAAACAACAACATCTGTTAATTTAGGGGCTGGATTGGCGCAAGTAGGTAAGAAAGTCCTTCTCGTAGATATTGATGCTCAAGGAAATGCAACGACTGGTGTGGGAATTGAAAAGTCAGAATTAGACCAATGTATTTACAATGTTCTTGTGGAAGATGCAGATGTTCAGGGAGTTATACGGAAAACCGCAACTGAAAACTTAGATGTTCTACCCGCTACAATTCAATTGGCTGGTGCTGAAATTGAATTGGTACCGACTATTTCCCGGGAAGTACGTTTGCAAAGGGCATTACAGCCAGTTCGTGATGAATATGATTACATTATTATCGACTGTCCCCCGTCTTTAGGGTTATTAACGATTAATGCATTAACAGCAGCAGATTCTGTTATTATTCCTGTTCAGTGTGAATATTACGCACTCGAAGGATTAAGTCAGCTATTAAATACAGTTCGACTTGTACAAAAACATTTAAATAAAGATCTAGCAATTCAAGGTGTATTGTTAACAATGCTAGATGCCCGTACAAATTTAGGGATTCAAGTTATAGATGAAGTGAAGAAATACTTTAGGGATAAAGTATACCGTTCCATTATTCCACGTAATGTTCGCTTAAGTGAGGCACCAAGTCATGGGAAACCGATTATGCAGTATGACGCTAAATCAAGAGGGGCAGAAGTATATATAGATTTAGCAGAGGAAGTGATTGCAGGTGGCTAAAGGTTTAGGAAGAGGGATTAATGTGTTTTTTCCTGATTTAGATGTGAAAGAAGAAGAAACGATTCAGGAGATTATCGTAACTGAATTAAGGCCGAATCCATACCAACCGCGTAAGCACTTTAATAAAGCTGCGATTGAGGAATTAGCGGCTTCTATTAAAGAACATGGCATATTACAACCGTTAATTGCTAGAAAGAGTATTAAAGGATATGAAATTGTTGCAGGTGAAAGAAGATATCGTGCTGCCAAAGAGGCTGGACTTGAAAAGGTACCTGCCGTTGTAAGGCAATTAAACGAGCAGCAAATGATGGAATTTGCTTTGTTAGAAAACTTACAACGAGAAGATTTAAATCCGATGGAAGAGGCAATGGCATACCAGATGTTAATGAATGAGCTAAATGTAACGCAAGAACAATTAGCGAAACGTCTTGGTAAAAGTAGACCTTACATTGCAAACTATACTCGGTTATTAAGCCTCCCTTCTTTCGTACAAGATATGATTGCAAATGGTCAACTTTCAATGGCTCATGGGAGAACTTTACTTACAATCAAAGATGAAGAACAATTGAAGTCCTTATTGAAACGCATTGAAAAAGAAGGATTAAATGTTCGTCAATTAGAGAAAATCGTCCAAGAGATTAATCAACACGTTTCACGTGAAACAAAACAAGTGAAAAAAGAGCGAAATATATTTTTCGTAGAACGTGAAACGTTCTTAAGAGAAAAGTTTGGCACAGATGTGAAAATTAAAGAGACGAAAAAAGAAAAAGGTAAAATCGAAATTGAATTTTTTAATAAAGAAGATTTAAATCGTATTTTAGAATTATTATCACATAAAAATTAAAAAGCAAACCATCTTATTATTTATAGATGGTTTGCTTTTTTTAATGCAGATAATTTTTGATCCGTCTCTTTTATACTTTGTGCGATTACATCGGCCATTTTCATCACTAAACTTAATCTCGTATTTTGAAGAACAAAAAACTCCATAAAACCATTTAAATTGACGATGCCGTGTATATGCAAATCACCAACTGCAGGTAATTTCTTATTCATCGCAGCACCAGGTTTACTAGGTCCTTTTCCAGTAGTAATTGAACCGATATTTTGAGACTTTCCTAAACATGCATCAACGGCAATTATAAAGGAAGTAGGATTTTCTTTCTGTATATTTTGAATTTTCTCTTCTAGATTCAGTGCATGCACTGGTTCATCTAGTGTGCCGAACACTTGGAAGTTTTTGATTTCTACTTGTTCTAGCTTAGTGCCAACTAATGGGCCGAGTGCATCACCGGTGGAACGATCTGTTCCGATACAAACGAGAATAAGTGGTATATTAGTTTGAATAGGAATATGGGAAAGCAAGAAGTTACTGATTGTCTCGGAGGCTTCTAAGTCTTGGTGCATAACATTTTGAGTTTCTTTTTCGAAAAAAGGTAAGCGAAAACTTCCAATATTCATGAAGCACCCATCCTTTTAATAAATTTTCAAAATATGTTATATGGCGAATAAAATGGAAAACTATAAGTGCGTACTTTTTGCAAAATGTAAATGAAAACGGAAATAATAGTACTAGTATATATATATTCGTTCCATTTTATACCTGGATAGAAGTTAACAAATGCAATTAAAGTTATAAATTTTTTCAGCAATCAGAGAGACTTCTGATACAATAAGAAGAATAACTAAAAAGAAATTTTGGCTGGAGAGGTAGAGATACATGGATTTATTAACGAAGTGGTTTAATTCTACGAAACAGTATTTATTGGATGCTGATCGTTGGGCTCATATTGGAGTTGCGACATTAAAAATATGTATTATTTTAACAATTGGTGCAGTTGTTGTGCGAGTTGCAAGAGCGGTTGTACGAAATGCGTTTCGCATGGGGAGCCGTTCTCCAATCCAAATTTCAGAACGTCGTACAGTTACGGTAGCGAAATTACTTGAAAATATTGTAGCATACGTTGTTATGTTCATTATGCTAATTGCGATTTTAGGTGTGTTTGATATTAATGCATCAGGTTTATTAGCGGGTGCCGGGGTAATTGGTTTAGCAGTCGGATTTGGTGCTCAAAGTTTAGTGAAAGACGTTATTACAGGTTTATTTATTTTGCTAGAAGATCAGTTTTCAGTTGGCGATTATGTTAAAATCGGTCAATTTGAAGGAGTCGTTTTAGAAATTGGACTTCGTACAACGAAAGTAAAGAGTTGGACAGGTGAAATTCATACTTTACCAAACGGAAGTATTGTTCAAGTTACTAACTACTCAGTTAGTAATAGTGTAGCATTTGTTGATGTATCTATTTCATATGAGGCTGACATTGCGAAAGCAGAGCAAGTTATTGAGGATTTATTAGTAGAGTTACCTGCACAATACGAAAAAATGGTAACGACGCCTCAATTATTAGGTGTGCAAACATTAGCTGCATCAGAAGTTATATTACGCGTTATTGCTGAAGTAGAACCGATGCAACATGCAGTTATTGCAAGAGCACTTCGTAAAGAGATTAAAAATCGTCTAGATTTACATGGAATTGAAATTCCATATCCACGTATGGTTTTATATAATCGTGAAGAACTGGTTAGTGGAAAAGCACTTTAGTATCGAGAGGGGTTTGGAGAGTGGAGCAAAAGGAATATAACTTGTACGACGTTGTGGAAATGAAGAAAGCCCACCCATGTGGTGAGAATCGTTGGAAAATTATTCGTATGGGAATGGATATCCGCATTAAGTGCGAGGGATGTGACCATTCAGTAATGATTCCTCGAAGAGAGTTTGATCGTAAGGTGAAAAAAATACTTGTGAAGCACGAAGAATAGAGAAAAAGTAACAGTTGCAGTAGGTGGCTGTTGCTTTTTTCGTTTGGAGGAAACTTGTCATTTTTTTCGTTACTATCTATAATGATGAAAGATTGAGACATAGGAGTGAAAAATATGGGATTAACGGCTGGGATTGTTGGATTACCTAACGTAGGGAAGTCCACTTTATTTAATGCAATTACACAAGCAGGAGCAGAATCTGCGAACTATCCATTCTGTACAATTGATCCAAACGTAGGAATTGTAGAAGTACCAGATGAGCGTTTAAATAAATTAACGGAATTAGTAGAACCGAAAAAGACTGTTCCGACTGTATTTGAATTTACTGATATTGCAGGTATCGTAAAAGGTGCAAGTAAGGGCGAAGGGTTAGGAAATAAATTCTTATCTCACATTCGCCAAGTAGATGCAATTTGCCAAGTTGTTCGTTGTTTTGAAGACGAAAATATTACGCACGTTTCAGGAAAAGTAGATCCAATTGATGATATTGAAACAATCAACTTAGAGCTAATCTTAGCAGACTTAGAGTCTGTTGATAAACGTATCGAGCGTGTTGCGAAATTAGCAAGACAAAAAGATAAAGAAGCAGTATATGAGCATGAAATTTTAGTGCGTTTAAAAGAAGCTTTCGAAGAGGGGAAACCAGCTCGTACTGTTGAATTTACAGAAGAGCAAATGAAGATTGTTAAAGGCCTTCATTTACTTACAACGAAAGAAATGCTATACGTAGCAAACGTAAGTGAAGATGATATTATGGATCCTTCTGAAAATAAATACGTACAAATGGTAAAAGAATTTGCAGCAAATGAAAATTCACAAGTAATTGTTGTATGTGCAAAAATTGAATCAGAAATCGCTGAGTTAGATGAGGAAGAGAAAAAAGTATTCCTGGAAGAACTAGGCATTGAAGAATCTGGTTTAGATCAGTTAATCCGTGCTGCATATGACTTATTAGGACTTGCTACTTACTTCACAGCTGGTGTGCAAGAAGTGCGTGCATGGACGTTTAAACAAGGTATGAAAGCACCACAATGTGCGGGCGTAATTCATACAGATTTTGAGCGTGGGTTTATTCGCGCAGAAACAGTTTCTTATGATGATTTAATGACAAACGGTTCTATGACAGCTGCAAAAGAAGCTGGAAAAGTACGTTTAGAAGGAAAAGAGTATATCGTAAAAGACGGAGATGTTATGCACTTCCGTTTTAACGTTTAATTTAATATTTCCTAGGAAAAATAAAGATATGAACTTGGCAAATATATTATGTGTTTGCCAAGTTTTTTACGTATTGGTGAGTTGATTCATATAACTTACTATGATATAATCTAAACTCGTGAGTAATTACTATAAATTAATTGCTCCTTGCCCATTATGGGCCGTTTAGACCAAAAGGAGGTGAAAGTGTAATGAGAAAGTACGAAATTATGTACATCATTCGTCCTGGCGTTGAAGAAGAAGCTCAAAAAGCTTTAGTTGAACGTTTTGCAGGTGTTTTAACAAACAATGGTGCAGAAATCATTAACACGAAAGAGTGGGGTAAGCGTCGTTTAGCTTACGAAATCAACGACTTACGTGAAGGTTTCTACATGATCTTAAACGTGAACTCTAACGCAGAAGCGATTAACGAATTCGACCGTTTAGCTAAGATCAACGAAGATATCCTTCGTCATATCGTTGTTAAAGAAGAAGAAAAATAATTGATATATAAGGGAGAGTGGTTCGATTGATGAATCGTGTTATCCTCGTTGGTCGTTTAACTAAGGACCCTGACTTACGTTACACGCCCAATGGTGTTGCAGTAGCTACTTTTACGTTAGCTGTGAATCGCGCATTTGCGAATCAACAAGGTGAGCGTGAAGCTGACTTTATTAATTGTGTAATATGGCGTAAACAAGCAGAAAACGTGGCAAATTATTTGAAAAAAGGTAGCTTAGCAGGCGTAGACGGACGTCTTCAAACTCGTAATTACGATGGACAAGATGGTAAACGTGTATATGTAACAGAAGTTCTTGCGGAGAGCGTACAATTTTTAGAGCCGCGTAATGGCGGTGGGGAGCAACGTGGTTCATTCAATCAGCAACCATCAGGAGCTGGTTTCGGTAACCAAAGCTCTAACCCATTTGGTCAATCTAGTAATTCAGGCAACTCAGGTAACACTGGAAACTCTGGATTTACGAAGAATGACGATCCATTTTCGAATGTTGGTCAACCGATTGACATTTCGGACGACGATTTACCATTTTAATGGTATGAATCAGCTATTTTTAACAAAGAATGGAGGGAATAGACATGGCAGGACGCAAAGGTGGACGTGCGAAACGTCGTAAGGTGTGTTTCTTCACATCTAACGGCATCACTCGCATTGACTATAAAGATGTTGATTTATTAAAACGTTTCGTTTCTGAACGTGGTAAAATTTTACCTCGTCGTGTAACAGGAACAAGCGCAAAATACCAACGCAAACTTACAGTTGCAATTAAACGTGCTCGTCAAATGGCACTTTTACCATATGTTGGTGAATAATAGCGTATGAAATGCACAGTAGAGTCGGACTCTACTGTGCATTTTGCTATGCTTTTCTTTTTTGAAAGAGAGGTTAAATCATGAAACAAACAAAATTTATTACTGAAGGCGCAGCGTTATTAGCTATATACGCGATATTATTGCTTGTGTCTTTATACGTTCCGGTTTTAGGTACAGTTGTAACTTTCGCATTACCATTACCGTTTATATTGTTTACGATAAAATATAGGTTATCCAATGCTTTTATAATTTTTACAGCTGCGCTTTTTATTACCGTTATTGTGAGCCAGCCCTTGAATCTAGTGAAGACAATAATGTTTGGATTGATAGGGATTGTTTTAGGATCCATGTATAAAAAAAGAAAAAAGCCAATAGAGATCTTGATGGCAGGAACCCTTGCATATTTAATTGGTTTTGTGCTCATTTATGTTGCAAGTATAAAGTTTTTTAACATAGATTTAATGAAGCAAATACAAAATATGTTTAATGAAGGTATGGCGCAAAGTGAAAAGATGGTAAGCGCTGCAGGTATGCCAATTAGTAAAGAACAAAAAGAGTTATTTGGACAATTCAATGAGATATTACAAACACTATTCCCGAGTTTACTTGTAATGGTTTCTGTTTGTTTTTCTTGGATTACAGTGCTCCTATCGGGTAGTGTCTTGAGGAAGTTAAAGTATGACGTTATATCTTGGCCTAAATTTAAAGATATACAATTGCCAAAGAGCATTGTCTGGTATTACGTTATATTTATTTTGTTGGCAACTTTTATAAAGGTAGAACCAGCATCATATTTATATATGGTATTTTCCAACCTATATGTCATATTTGCACTATTGCTCGTACTGCAAGGTCTGACATTTATCACCTTTTTAGCGCATAGAAAAGGATTTACTAAAGGTGTTCCTATTATTAGTTTTATTGTATGCATGTTTATTCCGATGATGTTTCCTCTTGTAACAATCTTAGGTATAATTGACTTAGGGATTTCATTGCGTTCTAAAATAGGGGGATAAAATAATATTCCTTATACTATTTTAATCTGTAAAACTAACTGGAAGGTGAGTTAGTTTTACTTTATAGGAGTTGTATACATGCCTGAATTTTATAAGAAACAGTGGTTTTTATATCCTGTTTATGTATTGGCATTTTTTGTATTTGTGCTAATTTCACTCCTCTGTTACTTTCATTTAATTATGGGAATATCATCCTTTTTTATCTTTTGTATTGTACTTTTTGTCGTTATACGATTCGAACTTACTTTCCAAAGAAATTTTGAAAAACATACGACAGATATGATTACAAGGGTAAAGAAAGTGAGTAATGAAGCATTTAACCAAATGCCAATTGGTATTTTGTTATACAATAAGGATTATGGGATTGATTGGGCAAATCCTTATTTATCATCATGTTTGGGACAGCATGCATTAGCCGGTTGGCACCTTTACGATGTATCAGAAACATTACTCCTTTTTATTAAGGGGGAAACTTCTGACGATATAGTTTCTTTAAATAATCGAAAGTTCCGTGTTTTTGTAAGGAAAGAAGAAAAGCTAATTTATTTCTTTGATGTAACGGAACAAACAGAAATTGAAAAGATGTATGAAGATCAACGCACTGTTTTAGCTGTTATTTATTTAGATAACTATGATGAAGTTACACAAGGATTAGATGATCAATTACGTACGAATATAACAAGTCTTGTGACGTCACGTCTAAATGAATGGGCTGTTAAGTATGGCGCTTATTTAAAACGTGCATCTTCAGAGAGGTTCTTCGTTGTACTAAATGAAAGTATTTTAGCACAAATGGAGAAAGGCAAGTTTAACATTTTAGATCAAGTGCGTGAAGAAACATCTAAAAGGAATATACCACTTACGTTAAGTGTGGGTGTCGGATCGGGTGATATGCCTTTATCAGAGCTTGGAGCAATGGCTCAATCTGGTTTAGACCTTGCGCTTGGACGTGGTGGGGATCAAGTAGCTATTAAACAAGCGACAGGTAAAGTTAAATTTTACGGCGGTAAAACAAATCCAGTTGAAAAGCGTACTCGTGTACGTGCTAGAGTTATTTCGCATGCATTGAAGGATTTAGTATTAGAAAGTAGTAATGTCATTATAATGGGACATAGGGCCCCTGATATGGATGCAATTGGTGCTGCGATTGGTATTTTAAAGGTAGCTCAATTAAATGAGCGCAAAGGATATATTGTGTTAGATGAAAATGATTCCGATAAGGGAATTAAACGTCTGATGGATAAAGTGAAACAAAATGAAGAACTATGGTCTCATTTTATTACCCCAGATCAAGCGATGGAATTTGCAAATGATGAGTCCTTACTTGTTGTTGTGGATACACATAAGCCTTCTATGGTGATGGAGGAAAAACTGGTTCGTAAAATTGAAAATGTAGTGGTGATTGACCATCATCGTCGTGGAGAAGATTTTATTGAAGATCCATTACTTGTTTACATGGAACCATATGCTTCTTCGACGGCAGAACTTGTTACAGAATTACTTGAGTATCAACCGAAAAATTTAAAGATGACAATGTTAGAAGCGACGGCATTGTTAGCTGGTATTATTGTTGATACGAAAAGTTTTACGTTCCGGACGGGTGCTCGTACGTTTGATGCAGCTTCTTATTTACGCTCGCATGGTGCAGATACTGTACTTGTACAAGAATTGTTAAAAGAAGATATGAATCAGTATTTACGAGTTGCAAAAGCTATTAAAAATGCGTACATTTATAAAAATGGAATTGCTATTGCAAAAGTTGATAGTGATGACTATTACGATCAAGTGCTTATTGCACAATCAGCGGACACGCTATTAACGATGACGGGTATTATTGCATCATTTGTTATAGCGAAACGTGGGGAGAATTTCATTGGAATTAGCGGCAGGTCTTTAGGTGAAGTGAATGTGCAGCTAATTATGGAGAATCTAGGAGGTGGCGGGCATTTGACGAATGCAGCCACACAAATGAAAAATGTTACAGTAGATGAAGCTGAGGAGAAGCTTCGATTTGTTATTGATGACTATTTACAGGGAGGCACACAATCATGAAAGTAATTTTTCTAAAAGACGTAAAAGGTAAAGGTAAAAAAGGAGAAATAAAAAACGTACCAGATGGTTATGCAAATAACTTTTTACTAAAACAAGGATTAGCTGCTGAAGCGACAAACAGCAGTATGAAAACTTTAGAAGCTCAAAAGCGTAAAGAAGAAAAAGATGCAGCAGCAGAGCTTGAGAATGCAAAAGAGCTGAAAGAAACTTTAGAGAAATTAACTGTGGAACTGAAGGCGAAATCTGGAGAAGGTGGCCGTTTATTTGGTTCTATCACAAGCAAACAAATCGTAGACGCAATGCAAAAATCACATAAAATCAAACTTGATAAACGTAAATTTGAAATGGATGATGCAATTCGTGCATTAGGTTATACAAATGTGACTGTAAAATTGCATCCGCAAGTAACAGCAAAAGTAAAAGTTCATGTTAGTGAACAATAAAAATAAATTAAACAAGGAGGATTGCGTATGAGTGATGTAATGGCTGATCGTACCCCTCCGCATAATATAGAAGCTGAGCAGGCAGTCTTAGGTGCCATATTGATTGATCAAGATGCGTTAACGTCAGCATCAGAACTATTGGTACCTGACTCATTTTATCGAACGAAACATCAAAAGATCTTTGAAGTGATGCTTGGCTTGTCTGATAAGGGAGAGCCAATTGACTTAGTAATGATGACGTCAGCGATGGCTGATCAAGGATTACTAGAAGAAGTTGGTGGGGTTTCTTACTTAGCAGAGTTAGCAGAGATTGTTCCAACTGCTGCTAACGTAGAGTATTATGCACGAATCATCGCTGAAAAGGCGCTTTTACGTCGTTTAATTCGAACGGCGACTCATATCGTGTCTGATGGATATGAGAGAGAAGATGATGTGGACGGTCTTTTAAATGAGGCTGAGAAAAAAATATTAGAAGTATCTCATCAAACGAACGCTAAAGCATTCCAGAATATTAAAGACGTTCTTGTGGATGCTTACGATAAAATCGAACTTTTGCATAATCAAAAAGGTGAAGTTACAGGAATACCAACTGGATTTACTGAATTAGATAAGATGACCGCAGGTTTCCAACGAAATGATTTAATCATAGTAGCGGCGCGTCCGTCAGTAGGGAAAACTGCATTTTCATTAAATATCGCACAAAACGTAGCGACGAAAACGGATGAAAATGTAGCGATCTTTAGTTTGGAGATGGGCTCTGATCAGCTTGTTATGCGTATGCTTTGTGCAGAAGGTAATATTGATGCGCAAAGACTTCGTACTGGGTCATTAACTTCTGATGATTGGGCGAAGTTAACAATGGCGATGGGAAGCCTTTCAAATGCCGGTATATATATTGATGATACACCAGGGATTAAGGTAAATGAGATTCGAGCAAAATGCCGTAGATTAAAGCAGGAACAAGGTCTTGGGATGGTTTTAATTGACTATTTACAGCTTATTCAGGGAAGTGGGAAGTCGGGCGAGAACCGTCAGCAGGAAGTATCTGAGATTTCGCGTACATTAAAAGGGATTGCGCGTGAATTACAAGTGCCTGTTATTGCCCTTTCACAGTTATCCCGTGGTGTTGAATCTCGTCAAGATAAACGCCCTATGATGTCTGATATTCGTGAATCGGGGAGTATTGAGCAGGATGCTGATATTGTAGCATTCTTGTATCGTGAAGATTACTATGACCGTGAAACGGAAAATAAAAATACGATTGAAATTATCATCGCAAAACAACGTAATGGTCCGGTAGGTTCAGTAGAGCTTGCGTTTGTTAAAGAATTTAATAAGTTCGTTAACTTAGAACGACGCTTTGAGGATGGGGCATAAAGGCAGTATAAAAAAGAAACACATTTCTTATAATAAGATGTGTTTCTTTTTTTATAGAGTAAAGATAAGGCTTTCATAAGGCGAAAATATAATTCTTACGAACGAAAATGATTTTTAATAAAAAAATGTTCGCTTTTTTGGTTGACTTCTTTTTCGGTTTTGGTACAATTATATTGTTTGAATAGATCGTTTGAAAATTGCGGAGGTGCTTTAATAATGTCTTCAGTAGTAGTTGTAGGAACACAATGGGGCGACGAAGGAAAAGGTAAAATCACTGATTTTCTTTCTGAGCATGCGGAAGTAGTTGCAAGATATCAAGGTGGAAATAACGCGGGACATACAATTGTTTTCGGCGGAGTTAAATATAAGTTACACTTAATTCCATCTGGTATTTTCTATAAAGAGAAAATTTGTGTAATCGGAAATGGCTTAGTAGTAGATCCAAAAGCATTACTTGAAGAGTTAAAATACTTACACGACCGTGGTGTAAGTACTGATAATTTACGTGTAAGTAACCGTGCACACGTTATTTTACCTTATCATTTAAAACAAGATGAGTTAGAAGAGGCTAGTAAAGGTGATAACAAAATCGGTACAACGAAAAAAGGTATCGGTCCTGCATATATGGATAAAGCTGCTCGTATTGGTATCCGTATGGCTGATCTTTTAGACCGTGAAGCATTTAAAGAGAAGCTTGAGCGCAATTTAGTAGAGAAAAATCGTTTATTTGAAAAAATGTACGATACAGAAGGTTTCAGCGTAGAAGAAATCTTTGAAGAGTACTTCGAATATGGACAACAAATCGCACAATATGTATGCGACACATCTGTTGTATTAAATGATGCACTAGATAACAATCACCGTGTATTATTTGAAGGTGCACAAGGTGTTATGCTTGATATTGACCACGGTACGTACCCATTTGTTACATCTTCTAACCCGATTGCTGGTGGTGTAACAGTTGGAACTGGAGTTGGTCCGGCGAAAGTTACTCGCGTTGTAGGTGTATGTAAAGCATATACAAGCCGTGTTGGTGATGGTCCATTCCCTACTGAACTTAATGATGAAATTGGTCATCAAATTCGTGAAGTTGGTCGTGAATACGGAACAACAACTGGTCGCCCACGCCGTGTAGGTTGGTTCGATAGCGTTGTTGTAAGACATGCGCGTCGTGTTAGTGGTTTAACGGATTTATCATTAAACTCTATTGATGTATTAACAGGTATTCCAACTCTTAAAATCTGTGTTGCTTACAAATATAACGGAGAAGTTATAGATGAAGTTCCAGCAAACTTAAACATTTTAGCGAAATGTGAGCCTGTATATGAAGAGCTTCCAGGTTGGGAAGAAGATATTACTGGTGTGAAATCATTAGATGAGCTTCCTGAAAATGCAAGAAAATACGTAGAGCGTGTTTCTGAATTAACAGGAATCCAATTATCTATGTTCTCAGTTGGACCAGATCGTAACCAAACGAATATCGTTCGTAACGTATACGAAGTTTAATTGATATTTTTAAGAAAAACTCATGTCAGCATGAGTTTTTTCTTATCTTTTATAAAAAAACAAAAAAAGTATTGCAAAAGTGAAAGATGATATGTTATGATACATCTTGTCGTCACGAAAATATGACGTTGGTGAGTATGAGCCATTAGCTCAGTTGGTAGAGCATCTGACTTTTAATCAGAGGGTCGAAGGTTCGAATCCTTCATGGCTCACCATTTTATTTTTCGTGGCCCGTTGGTCAAGTGGTTAAGACACCGCCCTTTCACGGCGGTAACACGGGTTCGAATCCCGTACGGGTCATGTTTTTTTATGTTTATTTTTGGTCCCGTGGTGTAGTGGTTAACATGCCTGCCTGTCACGCAGGAGATCGCCGGTTCGACCCCGGTCGGGACCGCCACTTTTGTTTATACCACCATTAGTGGTTTTATATATAGTTTTGGCTCGGTAGCTCAGTCGGTAGAGCAGAGGACTGAAAATCCTCGTGTCGGCGGTTCGATTCCGTCCCGAGCCACTCTCAGGATATTAAGTGGGCCCACTTAATATCCTTTTTATTTTGTGTAGTTTTACAAATGTGGGTAGTTATTTTACAATAGGATGAGGAGCCTCTAGCAGTTGAAGCTAGAGGTTTTTCTGTAGATCGTATAGGATTCCGTGTAAAGGTGGATCATACATGAGTCTATGAGAATAGAGGAGAGAACACTTAAATAAAGGTTGCTGTCATATAGGGATATACTATAGAAACATCAATATATTTAAGAATCATTGACCATATTTTTATGAGGAGGAAATAGACGATGATGGGAAAGAAAATTTTAGTAGTTGATGATGAAAAGCCGATTGCAGACATTTTGAAGTTCAACCTAGAAAAAGAGGGTTTTGAAATTGTAATGGCACATGATGGTGATGAAGCAATTGAGAAAGCTAATGAAGAACAGCCAGATATGGTTTTATTAGATATTATGCTACCAGGAAAAGATGGTTTAGAGGTTTGTCGTGAAATACGTAAAAACTCAGAAATGCCGATTATTATGCTTACAGCGAAGGACTCTGAAATTGATAAGGTATTAGGGCTTGAGCTTGGAGCAGATGATTATGTAACGAAGCCATTTAGTACGAGGGAATTACTTGCTCGTGTGAAGGCGAATTTACGCCGCCATCAACAAGGTGGTGCAGCAGAAAAAGAAGAAAATACTGAAATGGTTATTGGACCAATTATTATTAATCCAAATGCTTATAGTGTAACAAAGCGTGAGGAAAATATTGAGCTTACACATCGTGAATTTGAATTGCTACATTATTTAGCAAAACATTTAGGACAAGTTATGACACGTGAACATTTATTGCAAACAGTTTGGGGTTATGATTATTTTGGAGATGTGCGTACAGTGGATGTAACAGTACGTCGTTTACGTGAAAAAATTGAAGATAATCCAAGTCATCCTACTTTAATTGTAACTAGACGTGGGGTAGGGTATTACTTGCGTGACCCAGAGCAGGAATAATATATGAAAAAGGTTGGTTTTTTTCAATCCATTCATTTAAAGTTTGTGCTCATATATATGCTATTAATATTAATAGCGATGCAAGTAATCGGTGTATATTTCGTAAGAGAATTAGAAAAAAGTCTTGTACAAGGCTTTAAGGATTCCCTGACACAACAAACGAATTTACTATCGTATAATTTAAAGCAAGAATTTACAAAAAGTCGTGAAAAAACAGATCCAGAATCATTAGATGACGCTATAAAAAATTCGATTCAAAAGTTTGCATCGGATCGTAAGAAAGATATTCAAGAAGTAAGTGTATTTGATTCTAATAGAAAATTAATGGCGATTTCAGACACGGCTAAGCAAAATAAGATAGGCAGAACATCGACAGATATAGCTGTTCAACGGGTAATTGTACAAAATAAACTAGAATCAAAAATTGAGAAAGATGGAGGAACTGGCCATCGAGTTCAAGTGATGATTACTCCTATTCAAAGCGATAAAGCTGGGGAGGTACTTGGTGTCATTCGTATTGTTGCATCTATGGAAGATGTATACAAACAAATGAAGGATATAAATCAAATTTTTGCTACCGGAACAGTGATTGCTTTGTTAGTAACGGCTGTACTTGGGATTTTACTAGCTCAAACAATTACAAGACCAATTTCAGATATGCGAAGGCAAGCAATTGAAATGGCAAAAGGAAATTATTCGAGAAAAGTAAAGGTCCATAGTCATGATGAAATTGGCCAATTAGCATTATCTTTCAATAATTTATCAAAAAAGCTACAACAAGCTCGTTCTTCAACAGAAAGCGAAAGACGTAAATTATCATCTGTTTTATCACATATGACAGATGGAGTAATTGCTACTGACCGAAAAGGGGATATTATTTTATTAAATGACCCTGCGGAAAAGATGCTAAATGTTTCGCGTGAAACGGCGCTGGATCAATCGGTTTTAGAAGTATTGGGGATAGAGGAAGAATTTACGCTCGATCATTTATACGAAGAGCCTGATTCTGTTTTATTAGATTTTAGTACGAGAAATGAACCATACATTTTACGTGCTAGTTTCTCTGTTATTCAAAAAGAGACGGGGAAGGCAAATGGTTTAATTGCTGTATTATACGATGTAACGGAGCAGGAGCGTATAGAAGGGGAACGCCGCGAGTTTGTGGCGAACGTCTCTCATGAATTAAGAACACCATTAACAACGATGCGTAGTTACTTAGAAGCGCTGACAGATGGTGCATGGCAAGATCCAAATATTGCACCGCAATTTTTAACAGTTACACAAGAGGAAACAGAAAGAATGATAAGGCTTGTAAATGCGCTGCTGCAACTATCTAAGCTTGATAGTACAGAACATCGTTTGATGAAAGAGTGGGTCGACTTTACTGACTTCTTTAATAATGTTATTGATCGCTTTGAAATGTCTAAAGAGCAAAATGTAAGTTTCAAACGATCTTTCTCTAAAAAATCTAGATTTATTGATATGGATACGGACAAAATTACACAAGTGTTGTATAACATTATTTCTAACGCATTAAAGTATTCGCCAGAAGGTGGAACAGTAACATATCGCTTACGTGATCGAGGGGAGTTATTAGAGATTAGTGTAAGTGACCAAGGTATGGGTATTCCGAAAGAAAACGTAGATAAAATCTTCGAACGTTTTTATCGTGTGGATAAAGCCCGTTCAAGACAAATGGGTGGTACAGGTCTTGGATTAGCGATTGCAAAAGAAATGATTGAGGCACATGGTGGTTCTATTTGGGCGAAGAGTGAGGAAGGAAAAGGAACGACGATTTATTTCACACTGCCACTGGCACCAGATGAAGAGGACGATTGGGAATGAGTATGGAAAACTTTAAAACGATAGTTCTAATTAATTTAGTTGTTATTAGTCTATTTTTAACTTTTAATTTATGGACATATGTTCCCGATTCCACTTCTGTGCAAAATACAAAATTTGTTCAAGGTAATGAAGAGATAAATCCGATAAAGATTTCAGGAGTTGTTCGCCCATCCTCTGTTATTGTTCATAAAGAAAAAAATCATTACGTAAGTGAGAATACGAACAACGTGAACTCACTTTATAAAATTCTTGAAAATGGAGAATTACATGATTTTAGGGAAATAACAGGCACAGTTCCTAAAGGGGATTTTCTTTCTTATGTACACGGAGAAGAAAAGATTGAATTTGTTTTTCCTACAAATGTGCCACTTGAGACGATTAAAGACATGTTCAATATTAAAGATAAAAATTTAGAATCTAATAGAAGTTTTAATCGCATTGTAATCGATCCTTCTCGAAGCAAGGACCAAGAAATTAAAGTTAATTTTATTTCTTATGATAATCCTCGTAGAATATATCAAGCGATGTTGAGTGGTGCTTATGTAAAGGATGTTATAAACGACCAAAATCGATTTATTACATTAGCAAAACCATATTTTGAATATCAAGTAAATGATACGAAAAAACTGTTTTTACCAGATGGAATTACGGAATTAAATCAGATAGAGTATTTTGTGTCTGGGTTAGATGTGGATTCATTTAAAAATGTTTTATTTAGTGATCCGCGTTATTTAAGTCCTATTACCGAGAAATCAAAGGAAACATTTACAGATGGTATTCGATCTATGGAAATTGATAAGTTGAATTTAATGTTGAAATATAAAAATTCCGCAGTATATAGTGATAAAGTTACAGATAATGCGATGCTTTTGAAGAAAAGCTTCGACTTTGTAAGTGGGCACAGTGGTAACTTAAATTCTTATCGTCTTGATTATATTAATAAGGGGAAAACCTCATTCCGTTTATACGAGGGCGGTTTACCTGTATTTAATGCAGATGGAATGGCTGAATTAAAACAAGCATGGGGTTCAGGCGAAATCATGCAGTATGAGAGATCTCTTTTTGATTTCAATATTCCTTTACCTAGTACACCCACTTCTCTTGCATCAGGTCGTACAGTGATGACATCATTAGAGAATAATCCGGAAATTGACAAAAATTCAATTCAGGATGTTGGTATTGGTTATAAAATGTCATTGAAATCTTCCGTGAACGGAGGTCCTGTGAACGGAGGAGAGATCAGTATTTTACAGCCGATATGGTATGTAAAATGTGATGAAGAGGGTAAACAAAAAATATATGAGTGGAGTGAGGGAGGACTAAATGGATTGGGATCGAATTAAAACGATATTTATTGTGACCTTTTTTGTTTTAGACCTCTTTCTTATCTTTCAGTTCATTCAAAAGCAAGATAGTAATCAGTTGGAAATTGTGACAGAAACAAAAATTGATCAACAATTAAAAGAATCTAAAATTACTATGGGGAGTTTTCCTAAAGAGCCGAAAAAAGAGTCATTTATTATGGCGAAAAATAAAAACTTTAAAGAAGAAGATGTGCAATCTTTAAAAAATCAAACAGCGCATCTGCAAAATGAATATACGATAGAAGGTAAGTTGAAAGAGCCATTTTTAAATGCAAAATCATTATCTAAGGATAAATATAATGATTTCTTAAAAAACAGTGTCCTTGATGGGCAGAAATACGAATTTGGAGCAATGAAAGACTCTAAAATTTATTTCTTCCAAAAGTATAAGGATAAGCCGATTTTCCACAATAATCATGCAATGATTGTTGTGGATTTAAATGAAAAAAACGAGCTTGTTTCGTATACACAAACAATGTTAACGGATTTGAAGGAAATGGGCGAAAGTGAAAAAACGAAAGAACAAGAAATTATCACTGCTCAAACAGCTTTGGAAAATATATATTTAAAAAATAAAATTGCAGAAAATACGCACGTGAAAGAGGCGCAGATTGGATATGCGGCTCTAGCTGAATCATCTTCTAATATACAAGTGCTAGCTCCAACTTGGAACTTAAAGACAGAGCAGAAAAAGGACTTTTTTGTGAATGCAATTGAAGGACAAGTTATGGAATTAGGGGAAACTCAAGTGCCGGAAGAACATAATGGAGTGAGAAAGAATGAGTATGCATTTTAGTGTGCTTGCAAGTGGAAGTACAGGGAATATGCTATATGTAGGAACGGATGAAAAAAAATTACTCGTCGATGCAGGTTTAAGTGGTAAAGCAACAGAGGCTTTATTTAAACAAGCAGAACTGAATATAAATGATGTATCAGGTATTCTTGTCACACATGAGCATAGTGACCATATTAAAGGATTAGGTGTATTGGCGCGTAAATATGATTTACCAGTTTATGCGAACGAGAAAACATGGAATGCAATGGAACATTTAATAGGAAATATCCCAACTGAGCAAAAGTTCATTTTCTCAGTTGGGGATGTGAAAACGTTCGGTGATATTGAGGTCGAGTCATTTGGAGTTTCCCATGATGCGGCAGAGCCGATGTTTTATGCTTTTCATAACAATAATAGAAAATTAGCCCTTATTACAGATACAGGATACGTGAGTGACCGTATGAAAGGTGTTATTAAGGGAGCTAATGCTTTCGTATTTGAAAGTAATCATGATGTGGAAATGCTTCGTATGGGACGTTATCCGTGGAGCATTAAAAGACGTATTTTAAGCGACGTTGGTCACGTTTGTAATGAGGATGCTGCGTTAGCGATGGCAGATGTAATTACAGATGAGACAAAACATATTTATTTAGCACATTTAAGCTTAGATAACAATATGAAAGAACTAGCGCGTATGTCAGTATCGCAAGTGTTAGAGGAAAAAGGATTTGGAGTGGGAGAATCCTTTGAAATTCATGATACAGATCCAAAAATGCCTACGAAAATTCAATACGTATAATTCTTCATTTTAGTAAACAATAAAGGTGAATATAGTTGTTTTCAGGAAGATAGGTGAACAAATATGTCCTTTATTGATGAAGAAAAGTATCGTATAAAACGTGCAGGTAAAAAGAAGCATAAAGGTATTGTCATTTCTAGCATAGCAGGAACAATTGTAGGGGCTTCATTATTTGCATTTGGGGCGCCTTTATTTTCGAATCATGCTGGCGCGCTTCCGCAAGCTGAAGCAAGTGGAAGTAACATGGCTGAAGCTCAAGGGATTAAACAGGTTAGCTTTGTAGACGCTGTTGATCGCGCTTCTGAAGCTGTTGTTGGTATTATTAATATTCAACGAGACAATTTTTCAGAGGCAGATTCAGAAGCCGGTACAGGATCTGGTGTCATTTATAAAAAGACAGATGGACAAGCTTACATTGTAACAAATAACCATGTCGTTGCTGGAGCAAATCGTATTGAAGTAAGTCTAAGTGACGGTAAGAAGGTCCCAGGGAAAGTATTAGGAACCGATGTAGTCACAGATTTAGCTGTACTAGAAATAGATGCGAAGCATGTGAAAAAAATAATTGAGATTGGCGATTCTAATAAAGTTCGTCGAGGAGAACCGGTCATTGCGATTGGAAATCCACTCGGACTGCAATTTTCTGGGACCGTTACACAAGGCATTATTTCAGCTAACGAGCGTATTGTTCCTGTAGACTTAGACCAAGATGGTCATTACGATTGGCAAGTAGAAGTATTACAAACAGATGCAGCGATTAATCCAGGTAATAGTGGTGGTGCACTTGTAAATGCGGCAGGACAATTAGTTGGTATTAACTCAATGAAAATTGCTGCAAAAGAAGTGGAAGGAATCGGATTAGCTATTCCGGTTACTAGAGCCGTTCCGATTATGAATGAACTTGAGAAGTACGGGAAAGTAAGAAGACCTTATGTTGGAATTGAACTTAGATCATTAAATGAGATTCCGAATTATTATTGGTCCAAAACATTACATTTACCAGGCAATGTAGCAGAGGGAGTTTGCATTTTAGATGTGAAAAGTCCTTCACCAGGCGCGGATGCTGGTTTGCGAGAACATGATGTTATTGTAGCGGTAGATGGAAAACCAGTAAACGATATTATTGGGTTCCGTACGGCCTTATATGATAAAAAAATTAATGATAAAATGACTCTTACGTTTTATCGTGGTACAAAAAGAGCAACAACAACGGTGAAATTAGGCATTCAAAAATATTAAAAACAGGAGGGCCTACCTCCTGTTTTCTATTGTAGAAAAGTGAGGTGAAGAATATGAATTTACCTTGTTGTTTAGAACATGTTGAATTAGCGTTAGATATTATTGTTGATGAATGTGAAGTTGCACCGGTTATTAACAATGTGGATAACTCAGAAAAAGAGAAAAAAACATGTGAATTTTGTCAAAATGAGGCGACATATGTTGTATCGAACACAGATTCTCACACAATATGTGGGTAACATTTGTGGATATGTGGATAAGTTATGTGGATAACATGTTTGTAAGGTGGGGAATAAATGTGAATATCTCGATTATTTCAATCGGAAAATTAAAGGAAAAGTATTTAAAACAAGGTATAGCAGAATATTTAAAACGATTATCTGCGTACGCAAAAGTAGAAGTAATTGAATTGCCAGATGAAAAAGCACCAGAAAATTTAAGTGAAGCCGAGATGTTAATTGTAAAAGAAAAAGAAGGTATACGTATACTGGATAAAATTTCTGATGATACGCACGTGATCGCATTAGCGATAGAAGGAAAACAAAAGTCATCAGAAGAATTTGCAGTAAGCCTAGATCGTCTTGCTACATATGGAAAGAGTAAAGTTGCCTTTGTAATTGGTGGATCACTTGGACTAAGTTCAGAAGTAATGAAGCGTTCCAATGAATCTCTTTCTTTTTCAAAAATGACATTACCACACCAATTAATGCGATTAGTATTGCTTGAGCAAGTGTATAGAGCGTTTCGTATTAATCGTGGTGAACCATATCATAAGTAAATTTCCATTTGTATATAAAAAGAGTAAAAAAGACCATTGGATAAAAATCACCGATGGTCTTTTAAATATTAATAGGTGGTATGCAGATTTCCTAAAATAAGTATGTTTCTATTTCTAAAAAAGTATGCTGTAATATGAAGAGGAAAAAATTATAAGTAGTCAGAGAAGTGAGGAATTAAAGGTGAAGAAGTTTAAGAAGTTTTACTTAGAGATTACAAGTGTATGTAATCTTGCGTGCAGCTTTTGTCCGCCGACGGAAAGGCAGAAGCAATTCATTTCTGTGGAGGATTTTGCTAAAAGATTAGACCAAATTAAACCTCACACAGACTACATTTATTTGCACGTGAAGGGTGAGCCGTTGCTCCATCCAAAAATAGATCAACTGTTAGATTTAAGCCATGAAAAAGGATTTAAAGTTAATATTACAACGAACGGAACGTTAATTAATAAGAGAAGGCATAGACTGTTAAATAAGCCTGCTCTAAGACAAATGAACTTTTCCCTGCACAGTTTTGATGGACATCCAGGTTCGCAAGATAAAGAGGGCTATGTAAGAAGTATACTTGCCTTCATTAGGGAAGCAACAAGTCAATCAGATTTAATTGTTTCGCTAAGGTTATGGAATTTAACTCAGGATAATAAGACAAATGCTGAAATCCAGAAAAATAGAGAGCTATTATCCATAATTGAAAATGAGTTTGATCTGCCTTATCAAATTGAAGAGAAGCTTACACCAGGAAAAGGTATAAAAATTGCGGAACGTGTCTTTATTAATCAAGATTATGAATTTCAATGGCCGGCATTGCATGAAGAAGAGGATGATGGAAAAGGATTCTGTCATGGTCTTCGAAATCAAGCGGGTATTTTAGCAAATGGAACGGTTATTCCTTGCTGTTTAGACGGTGAAGGGATTATTAATCTTGGGAATATTAATAATGATTCATTTTCTAACATTATAGAAGGTGAAAGAGCAACAAACATTGTCGATGGATTTTCGAAAAGAGTTGCAGTCGAAGAGTTATGTAGGAAATGTGGATACCGTAAAAGGTTTGGAAAGTAAATATGAAATAAGCCCTCATAAAGAAGCGAGGGCTTATTTTTTTATTCTTGATAAGAACGCTCTAATTCATCAATTAAGGAGCCAACGTAAGAAACAGCTTTACGGATTGCATCTGGTTTTGACATATTTACTCCGGCATGTTTCATTAATTCAAGTGGTTTCATTGTACCACCAGCGCGAAGTACATCTAACCAGCGATCAACGGCAGGCTGCCCTTCTTCTTTAATCATTTGGGCTACTGCGGTAGATGCAGTTAGACCTGCGGAATACGTGTAAGAATATAAGCCCATGTAATAATGAGGTTGGCGCATCCAAGTTAAGCCGGCACCTTCATCGATTTCTACAGAATCCCCCCAGAATGTAGAAAGGACATTTGTTTTTATTTCGGTTAAACTTTTAGCTGTAAGTGCTTGTCCTTCTCCTGCTAGAGTATATACTCTTCGTTGGTATTCGCCCTCAAGTAAGTGAGTAACAAAGTTATGATAATATGTGCCAAGTAGTTGTAGAATGACCCACCTGCGCATTCTCTTATCGTTAGTTGTTGCAAGTAAATGTTGGGCTAGTAATAATTCATTCATTGTTGATGGTGCTTCAACAAAGTACATAGATGGACGTACATTCATAATGCGCTGGTTTTTATTTGCTAAATAAAAATGCCCAGCATGACCAAATTCATGTGCTAATGTGAAGCATCCGCGCATCGTATTTTGCCATGTAATTAAAATATATGGATGAGAACCATATGGACTTGAACAAAATGCTCCTGTTGATTTGCCTACATTATCTGCAAGATCTACCCATCTTTCTTTGAAGCCTTTTTCGATAATGGAACTATATTCATCTCCTAATACTTTTAAAGAATCTTGAATGAGTTTGCCTGCTTCTTCGTAAGTAATTGCTGGATTAAATTCAGGATCTAAAGGTGCATGTAAGTCGCAGAAAAGCATTTGATCGAGTCCTAATACTTTCTTTTTTAAATCTGCAAAACGGCGCATATGAGGCGCTAATTCTTTATAAATAATATCAAGTTGATTGTTATACATTTCAAGTGGAACTTTTTGCGGCTCTAAAAGCATATGAGTAACGGATTCATATTTGCGTAAACGAGAAAGTGTCACTTGTTTTTTTACTTCAGTAGCATATGTTGTGGCAACTGTATTTTTATATCGCTTCAAAGTGGAAACAAACGATTCATATGCTTTTCTACGTATGTATGCGCTTGGAGAGAATTCATAATTGCTTTCAAATAATGCAAATGACAAAGGGAATTCGTTTCCTTGTTCGTCTTGTATAGGATTGAAATCCATATCGGCCAATTTAGTCATGCCGTAAATTTTGTATGGAGAACTATGAACTTCGCCAAGTGCAGCAAGTGCTTCTTCTGTTTCAGGTGAAAGAGTGTGCTGCCTTTTGCTCAGCACTTCTAGTAATGATTTACGAAAAGGGTTGAGTTTTATCTCCTCAATTAAATATTTTTCAATCGTGCCTTCTTCAAATGAGAGAATTTCATTATGAATAAAGGATAGTGCTGTATGTACTTTCGTTCCTAGAGCAGAAACTTTGGAAGAGTTCGCTTGAATAACTGGATCTGTCCGATCAGCAGATTCTTTTAGGTTTGCATATGAGCTCAGTTTTGTTAATTTCATTAAAAGCTCTTCCTCTATAAGTAAGCAATTTAGTAAAGTAGTGGAGCTAGTATGCAAGCGTCCTTTAAATGCATCAAGTTTCTGTATATCATTTTCTAATACGTTTAATGCAGTGTGCCACTCGGCATCAGATTTATACAAATCAGAAAGATCCCATGTTAGTTCAGTAGGAACTTCTGCGCGAATAAGGCGATTTTCAATTACATTTTTCATTTATTATAGCCCCCTTATTTTAAGTATTTAAAAATATGATACTAGAAAATTCAGTAAAATAAAAATATTTAACGGTTTTATACATAAAAAAGAAGGACAGGCATACACATGCTTGTCCTTCGAGCTGAATATAAGAATTAATATACTTTATCACCGTTGAAAATAGAGTTTTTCACGACAACATAATCTACAGTACGAATAGCATCTAATTTTGTTCCACCAGCGTAAGAGATGGAAGATTGAAGATCTTGTTCCATTTCGATTAAAGTGTCTTCTAAAGAACCTTTATGCTCCACGAACATTTTCTTACCTTCAACGTTTTTCTTCTCACCTTTTTGGAATTCAGAAGCTGAACCGAAGTATTCTTTATAAAGCTTTCCATCTTTTTCGATTGTTTCCCCTGGAGACTCTTCATGACCAGCGAATAGAGAACCGACCATAACCATAGTCGCCCCAAATCGAATAGATTTAGCTACATCACCGTGTGTACGAATACCACCGTCAGCAATAATCGGCTTACTTGCAGCTTTTGCACACCAGCGAAGTGCAGCTAACTGCCAACCACCAGTTCCAAAGCCTGTTTTAATTTTAGTAATACAGACTTTACCGGGTCCAATACCAACTTTTGTTGCGTCAGCGCCAGCGTGTTCTAATTCTCTTACCGCTTCTGGAGTTCCAACGTTTCCAGCGATAACAAAGCTTTCTGGTAAATGTTTTTTAATATGTTGAATCATGTTGATCACAGCATTAGAGTGACCGTGTGCGATATCGATTGTAATGTATTCAGGTGAAAGTTGCTCAACGGCTAATTGTTGTACGAATTCGTATTCGTCTTCTTTAACACCAACGCTGATTGAAGCAATTAATCCACGTGATTGCATATCTCTAATGAATGAGATTCGTTTCTCTGGTTGGAAACGATGCATGATATAGAAGTAATTATTTTCAGCTAAATAAGTTGCGATTCTTTCATCTATAATCGTTTGCATATTTGCAGGTACGACAGGTAATTTAAATTTATGTTTTCCTAAAGTGACAGTTGTATCACATTCAGATCGACTGTTTACAATACATTTTGCAGGAATTAATTGAATATCTTCATAGTCAAAAACGTTTTCCATCATTTACACCCCTAAAATACGAATATTTTATTTGTTTTGTTTGAAAATGTTCGTCCAAAGGATAATTTACATTATTTTCACTAATAAGTCAAAGGTTTTAATGTTTATATAAAAAAATTAAGTTGATTTAAGTCTACTGTAGGCTTATATCGTCAAAATTTGTTTTAACATAACATGATTTAATGTAAAATTATGTGTGGTATAGGAAAAATCAAATATGTAAATTTAGGAGAGCTGTTAATGAAACGATTAGTGTATATGGACTGGTTGCGTGTGTTAGCGACAATCGCAGTAGTTACAATTCATGTCTCCGCTGGTTATGTTTCCACATTGGATGCAAATAACGTTTCGCGTTGGTTGTCTGGGAATCTTTTTGAGTCACTTTCACGCGCTAGCGTTCCAATCTTTGTGATGATTAGTGGAGCTTTATTATTAAAGGGTACGAAAGATATTTCTATTGGAGAATTTATACAGAAACGTGCAAGTAAGGTAATTATACCTTTTGTAGCTTGGAGTGTTTTATTTTATTTATACGGAGCTTATGCAGGATATTTCCCACGTTCTATAAAACAGGGGATAAAATATTTTCTAACAGATAGTATTGGTGGACATTTATGGTTCATGTACATGATTGTAGGGATATACTTAATTACACCTTTACTGAAAATTTTTGTGAAGAATGCTCAAAAGAAAGAGATAGAGTATTTTTTAATTTTATGGTTATATGCATCTGTTGTCGTTAATTTGGCAAAATATTATTATCCTATCAACTTTAATATTGAATTATTTTACGTTACAAATTATGTAGGCTATTTCCTGCTTGGTTATTATTTATCCAATTATGATATTGTGAAAAAGTGGAGGAATTTTGCTTACATTGGAGGAATTGTAGGATTTATTATTACATTCTTTGTTACATATTATTATACAGTTCAGGCAAACGGACAATTGGATCAGTTTTGGTATGGATACTTTTCTCCAGGTGTTGTACTTATGGCAATTAGCTTATTTGTATTTTTCAAATATTCTTTCGGAAATTCAGAAAAAAAATTACCATTTGTATTACGCGGTATAAATCAAGCGAGCCTTGGTATTTATATCCTTCACTTTTTCTTATTAAATAACTATCTGTACAGAGTATTTCCAAAGGTGAATGAACATGCACATGCAATATTGGCAATACCTATTAATGTAACAATTACAATTGTTCTTAGTATGGTAATTACTTTAGTATTGCAAAGAATACCAGTTGTAAAAAAATTAGTTCCATAAAAGATGAATACAATTTAGAGGGGCAGACTTATAATTAAGGCTGTCCTTTATTATTTAAGAATTATACGTAGATAAATTGAAACTTAAATGAATTGAAAACATTGATTTAATATAGTATCTTGGTATAACTTGACGTTAGATATGGAGAGTATAGTTATTTAAATATAAAATTCAAATGAGGTTAGTATATGAGTAAAAAGGAATTTAGTAATTATGCATTAAGTAAAGAAATAATACGAGCACTTACTGGTTTAGGATATGAACATCCAACAGAAGTGCAAGGAGAGGTTATTCCAGTTGCATTGAAAAAGAAGGATCTTGTTGTAAAATCGCAAACTGGAAGTGGAAAAACAGCTTCATTCGGTATTCCACTTTGTGAAATGGTGGAATGGGAAGAGAATAAGCCACAAGCATTAGTTTTGACGCCGACGAGAGAACTTGCTGTTCAAGTGAAAGAAGATATTACGAATATAGGCCGCTTCAAAAGAATTAAGGCTGCGGCCGTTTATGGTAAGTCTCCATTTGCACGTCAAAAATTAGAGTTAAAACAAAAGACACATATCGTAGTGGGGACTCCTGGCCGTGTGTTAGATCATATTGAAAAAGGTACCCTTTCTTTAGAATGTCTGAAGTATTTAGTCATTGATGAAGCAGATGAAATGCTAAATATGGGCTTTATTGATCAAGTAGAGGCAATTATTGATGAATTACCTACAAAGCGAATGACAATGCTATTTTCGGCAACACTTCCAGAAGATGTTGAAAAGTTATCCCGTACGTATATGGATTCGCCAACGCATATTGAAATTAAGGCTGCCGGGATTACCACAGACAAAATTGAACATACACTTTTTGAGACGAGAGAAGAGGAGAAGCTTTCACTTCTTAAAGATGTAACAACAATTGAGAATCCAGATAGTTGTATTATTTTTTGCCGTACACAAGAAAATGTAGATCACGTATTTAGACAGTTAAACCGTGTTAACTATCCTTGTGACAAAATACATGGTGGTATGGTGCAAGAAGATCGTTTTGAAGTTATGGACGATTTTAGAAAAGGAAAGTTCCGTTATTTAGTAGCGACAGACGTAGCTGCTAGAGGAATTGATATTGATAATATTACACATGTTATTAACTATGATATTCCGTTAGAAAAAGAAAGTTATGTACATCGTACGGGAAGAACGGGACGAGCTGGCAATAAAGGAAAAGCTATTACATTCATAACTCCGTATGAAAATAGATTTTTAGAAGAAATTGAGGCGTACATCGGCTTTGAAATTCCAAAGGCATATGCACCTTCAAAAGAAGAGGTTATGAAAGGGAAGGCAGTATTTGAGGAAAAAATACATGCTAAACCAATTATAAAGAAAGATAAAAGTGCAGACTTAAACAAAGGGATTATGAAGCTGTACTTTAATGGTGGGAAGAAAAAGAAAATTAGAGCGGTAGATTTTGTCGGCACAATTGCTAAAATTAAAGGTGTTACAGCAGAAGATATAGGAATTATTACGATACAGGACAATGTTTCTTACGTTGAAATATTAAATGGAAAAGGACCAATTGTTTTAAAGACCATGAAAACTACAACGATTAAAGGGAAACAATTAAAAGTCCATGAAGCAATTAAGTAAATAAAAAAACTATCCACTGTAACAGGTGGATAGTTTTTTTATTTACGATTCTTTTAAATCGTCCACTAACTTCTCTGCCAATCGTCTATACATATTACTCATCGTCACGAAGGATGTTAGTAATAAAAACTTTTCTAGCTTTTGATCTTCTAAGGAGGAAATCTCATTTACTTCCCTAATACGGTTATTTACGTCCTGGTTAAAGGTTTCCACATTGGTTTCAGTAAGAGCAAGATAATCTTTATAGAGAGTATTTAATTCGAATGTATCATCGTTTAGTAAAGGTACATTTATATTTTCTAAGGAGCTTTTTATGTCATTAATGGAAAGGGCTCCTTTTAATTGGTAAATCAAGCTAATTAAAATCATATGCTCTTTTGAATA
Source organism: Bacillus cereus group sp. N31 (assembly GCF_016483245.1). NCBI lineage: Bacteria > Bacillati > Bacillota > Bacilli > Caryophanales > Bacillaceae > Bacillus > Bacillus cereus group sp. N31. The sequence goes on from NZ_JAEHCH010000014.1 coordinate 45,064, forward strand.
CTTTTTATTTTTAATAGGGATGAATAGTTTCCCTTTTGCGTAATTGTTAATCATTGTTTTTGTTAATACTTTTTCATCATCAGTTCTTGTTGTATCCGCATAAGTATTCTCAAATAGTTGAACAACTTGGTCTACATATAAGTCGACATTTGGGATATCCTCAAGTTTAATATTTTTTTCTAAATGTAATGATTCAAGTAATTTATTTATATTTTCCACGTAAAACCCCTCACTTTTATCACTTAGTGGAACTGAATGTTTAGTATATCTTTAAATATGGTATTACGAAACAAGTGAATTGTAAATGTTGACTAGTATAAATAATGTGTATATAATTACATGTAGTTATTAAAACTACATGTAATTATATGAGGGGTGTTTATATGAATGCTTATGTAAGAGAACCGGTTAATGCATTTACTCACTTAGGAGGAGCTGTATTAGCATTTATTGCATTATTAGCTATGCTTGTGAAAGTTTCTGTTAAGATGCCATCTTTTGCTGCAATTACAGCTGTTATTTTATTCGGTATTGGGATGATGGTCCTTTATATGGCATCAGCTGTGTATCATAGTGTTGTAGCCAGTGAGCGTGTTATTTATTTCTTTAGGAAGTTAGATCATTCTATGATTTTTATATTAATTGCAGGTACATATGCACCCTTTTGCTTAATTACATTAAGTTCGGCAAATGGTTTACTACTATTTTGTTTGGTTTATGCAACTGCGATTTGTGGTATTGTTTTTAAAATGTTTTGGTTTAATTGCCCAAGATGGTTATCGACAGGAATTTATCTTCTGATGGGTTGGTTAATTGTTCTATTCTTTGCACCGCTAGCTGAGAATTTAAGTACAGGAGGTATCCTTTTCTTAATACTTGGAGGTATTTTTTATACAATTGGTGGGTTTATTTACGGTGCTAAGCCAAAATGGTTGGAGTTTAAATATATGGGACACCATGAAATTTTTCATGTTTTCGTATTATTAGGAAGCCTGGCACACTTTTTAAGTGTATATTGTTACGTAATTTAACAAATCAGAACGTTTGGATAGCTTTTACTAAAATTTTTGGGTAATAAAAAATGATATAGAAAAATATAGATGTTGAAGAGCTACATAACTTAAAGGTTATGTAGCTTTTTATATAAAAGAAAATTTAAAATATTTAGAATTTATATCTTGGAATATGATAGGATAGATGTGTATTGAGATTATAAAATTTTATAATTGATGATAAGTGGGGGACTATATATATGGCGATACTTATAACGGGTGGAGCAGGATATATTGGTAGTCATACGTGTATAGAATTATTAAATAATAATTATAAAATTATAGTCGTAGATAATCTTTCAAATAGTTCAATAGAGTCTTTAAATCGAGTAAAAGAAATAACAGGGAAACAATTTAAATTTTATAATGAAAGTGTTTTAAATCGTGAAAAAATGAATGAGATTTTTTTTGAAAATAACATTGAAGCAGTTATTCATTTTGCTGGCTTCAAAGCAGTTGGGGAATCTACTACAATTCCGCTTACATATTATTATAATAATATTATAAGTACGATTATATTATGTGATGTAATGCAAAAACATAATGTGAAAAAATTTATTTTTAGTTCGTCTGCAACTGTATATGGAATTCCAAAAACATCACCAATTACGGAAGAATTTCCATTAAGCGTGACAAATCCATATGGGCAAACAAAGTTAATGATAGAGCAAATTATGCGTGATGTTGCAAAAGCTGATGGTGAATGGAGTATCGCGTTACTTCGTTATTTCAACCCATTTGGGGCGCATCAAAGTGGTCGTATTGGAGAAGATCCAAATGGGATTCCTAATAATTTAATGCCATATGTAACACAAGTAGCGGTAGGGAAGTTAAAGGAATTAAATATATTTGGAAATGACTATCCAACAAAAGACGGGACAGGTGTTCGTGATTATATTCACGTTGTTGACCTTGCAAAAGGACATGTAAAGGCACTTGAGAAAGTGCTTGAAACTACAGGAATAGATGCATATAACCTTGGTACAGGGAAAGGGTATAGTGTATTGGAGATGGTTAATGCTTTTGAGAAGGTTTCGGGCAAAAAAATACCTTATAAAATTATCGGGCGTCGTCCTGGGGACGTAGCGATATGTTTTGCTGATGTATCTAAAGCGAAGCGAGAATTAGGATGGGAAGCGGAATATGGATTAGAAGAAATGTGTTTAGATTCTTGGAGATGGCAGGTAAATAATAAAAATGGCTATCAAATGATTTAAGGAGGATACTTTATTTTTATTGTATTTATGTATAATAAAGGAACCAAAGGTCAGTAATAGTTTTCGTTGAGGAAAAGAAAATGAAAGAGAGTATTACTGACCATAGCACTTCAATAGGAATTTAATCTATTGAATGCTTTTATAAATTGGTGATTTGGAAAGAGAACTTAATGAATTCGAACAAGTTGTTTATGATATACGGTATTACCTTCTTGGCTTGCGTATGGCGGTATGCTTCGTCCAAAACAATTTGCGATAATATTGGAGTGGCTAGGATAAGAAATACGAATTTCATACAAGTCAACAGCGTCACCTAAATCAGCATAAAAAACTGCTAAGTTGTTCCCTTGTAAAATATATGGAAATACTACTTCCGCATTTTCACCAATTAGTACAGGTAATTTTACAGGATTAGAATAGTTAGACCAATCCCAAACCTCTATACTTACATAGTGTGCGTAAAATGCATCTAAATTTACAATGTTTACTACTGCTGAAACAGTTGCAGGCTCTCTTGTTAATACACCTGTGGAGTGAAAAACAGGTTGATTTGGATAATGAAGAGGCATAAATATCAAACCTTCCTTAAAATGATATGATTGTACTATATTTTATGCTAGGCATTAGTAGAATGAGATAGGGAAAATGTATCATTCTATTCATTTTTTATAGAAATTAAAAACGTATGATTGAAAAGTATTCCAACACTTGTATCCTTGTTAGAGTCCGTTTATAATCAAGGAATCCTATTGCATATTTTGATAGGGTTATTTATTATTGAAAGCGTTTTAAGTTTGTTCTTTTTTAAGGTAGGAAGTCTGACTTATTCAGATGAAAAATTATGTATGTAGTTTTAAATGGGAAGAAAAATAATATAGGTATCACTTTAAAGTGTGGGGAGGTTAAAAGTGTGAAAAGATAAGATTTTCACACGAATATATATGGGTTATGTAGGATTATTACTTTCAGGTGCAGCTTTATTTTTAAATAGTCTTGTTATATTAGGAAAAGCAGAGATGAAAAGCGCAGGTGTTTTTAATTTATTTGTGGGGGCATTACAAATTATCATTCCGTTCTATTTGATTATGATTTCTGATCAAAGTAATTGGACGGTATATTCATATGCAGCTACCTTTTTATTTGGATTAACCTATTTATATGTAGGTGTTACTTTTATAAAGGGAATGGATAGTAGTGGTCTAGGATGGTTCTGTATTTGGGTAGCGATTATTGCTTTATTCTATATGGTCGTTTCATTTGTTCAATTCAACGATGTTGTTAATGCGTTAACATGGTTTATGTGGGCATTACTTTGGTATTTATTCTTTGTATTAAATACACAAAAAAAGAATATCAATCAATATCTTGGAAGAATTGCTTTCGTACAATCATGGGTAACATTGACACTGCCTTCACTCTTTTATTTTATGGGAGTTTGGGGAGAGGGATTTGTATATGAACTATGGGTTTATGTATCAGTAATTTCTATTTTATATTTCTGTTATTGTATTTTTAAATATCGAGTACGTTAATGCGTCATATGTAGAAAAAACATGGAATCGTTAAACTGATTCCATGTTTTTTTATTTTAGCATTTATAATAAGGGAGGTAGTATTTTACAATTTATGAAAACGGGGATGATGAAGGTGAAAAAAGTATTGGTACTAGGGGGAACAAGATTTTTTGGTAAACATTTAGTAGAAGTACTGTTGCAAGCTGGACATGATGTAACGATTGCGACGAGGGGAGTTACTAAAGATTCCTTTGGAAGTGCAGTAAAAAGAATTATCGTAGATAGAGAAGACGAAAAAGAACTAGCAAAGCGTTTAGAAGGTAAAAGTTATGATATTGTATACGATAATTTATGCTATAGCTCAAATGCAGCGAAGAGAGCATGTGAAGTGTTAAAAGGAAAAACTAAGAAGTATATTATGACATCTTCAATGGCTGTCTATGAGCCTGCGCTAGGTCTGTTAGAAGAGGACTTTAATCCATATGAGTATGCAATCACGTATGGAGATAGGAATGATTTTAATTATAGTGAAGGTAAGAGATTAGCTGAGGCAGTTGTATTTCAACATGCAGCATTCCCAGTTGTTGCAGTGCGTTTTCCAGTTGTTATTGGAGAAAATGATTATACGAAAAGATTACAATTTTACGTTGAACATGTTGTGAAACAAGAGCCTATCGTTGTGGATCATGTAGATGGAGATTTGGCATTTATACATGAGAAAGAAGCAGGAAAGTTTTTAGCTTGGTGTGGGATGGAAAACATAGAAGGGCCGATTAATGCTTGTAGCAACGGGGTAGTTTCTACCAGAGAAGTTATTCGTTTCATAGAAGAAAATACGGGGATAAAAGCTCTCATTCAAGAAGTAGGAGATAATAAAGCGCCTTATAATGAAGTAATTAATTGTACGTTACATAATGAAAAGGCTCGTGAATTGGGATTTCCATTCCGAGAGTTGAAACTAGAAATGAAAAATATTTTACGCCATTACATAAATACAATGAAGTAATCATAAATCCCCCGGTGGCAATCCGGGGGATTCTGGAGGATTTCGACAATACTGATTTTACATTACCAAATTTACCTTATACGCACGACTAATGTTTTTGTGATTGAATTGCTTGTAAATATTTCTCGTTTACCCGGTCCCAGTTCACTGTATGCCACCAGTTGGTAACAAACTCTGGGCGCCGATTTTGATACTTTAAATAATAGGCATGTTCCCATACATCAATGACGAGTAACGGGATCTTCCCTTCTTGCAAAGGTGTATCTTGATTCGGTGTACTCATAACAGAAAGTTCTTCACCGTCAAGAACAAGCCATCCATATCCACTTCCAAAACGACTAATGGCCGCTTTGGACAGTTGGTCTTTTAAGTTGTCAAAGGTATTGAAATAATAATCAATTCCTTTTGCAACGTCTCCATTAGGCTCGCCGCCACCTCGAGGGCTCATCACTTCCCAAAAAAGACTATGACAATAATGACCACCACCGTTATTTCTAACTGCTGTAATAATTTCCATTGGTAAATCATCCAAATTACATAGTAACTCTTCTAAAGATTTATTATGTAATTCAGTATAGTTTTCTAAAGCAGCATTTAAATTGTTTACATATGTCGCATGGTGCTTTCCGTGATGAATAGAAAGTGTATTGCTATCAATATATGGCTCTAATTCATCATAGTCATATGAAAGCTTTGGCAATTGAAATGAAGACATAATATTACCTCCTTTCTAGTTTAAAAGTTGGTCTAGGTAAAAATATTTTACCTGAGTCAAAAATACACTTATTTTTCATAGAAGTCAAGAGGGATTTCTATAATTTTCTGAAAATATTACAATAAAAGTAACACTTTCACTTTCGTTTGTGACTATTATCCTTTTTGCTTATACTGTAAATTAGTAGCGTTTGTTGAAATAGAAGGAGATTGTTTATGAGTAAAACGAAACAATTAATAGAGGAAGCGAGTAATTTTATTACTACTTGCTATAAAGAGCTTAATAAAGAGCAATTCATAGAAGAGCGTATAAAAGAAATTCACATGGAAATAGAGAGAACGGGAACGTATGAGCATACGTTTGAAGAACTTGTTCATGGTTCGCGAATGGCATGGCGTAATAGTAATAGATGTATTGGAAGGCTATTCTGGAGTAAGATGCACATATTAGATGCACGTGAAGTGAATGATGAAGAAGGTGTATATAATGCGTTAATTCATCACATTAAATATGCAACGAACGACGGGAAAGTTAAACCGACAATTACAATTTTTAAGCAATATGAAAGTGAAGAAAATAATATACGAATTTATAATCATCAATTAATTCGATATGCAGGATATAAAACAGAAATGGGAGTAATCGGTGATTCTCATTCCGCTACATTTACGGATTTTTGTCAGGAACTTGGCTGGCAAGGAGAAGGTACGAATTTTGATGTATTACCGCTTGTATTTTCTGTTGATGGAAAAGAGCCTATATATAAAGAAATTCCAAAAGAAGAAGTAAAAGAAGTACCAATTGAGCATCCAGATTACCCAATCTCATCTTTAGAAGTGAAATGGTATGGAGTGCCGATGATTTCAGATATGCGTTTAGAGATTGGTGGTATTTCTTATACGGCAGCTCCGTTTAATGGATGGTATATGGGGACGGAAATTGGAGCTCGGAACTTAGCTGATCAGGATCGTTATAATTTACTTCCAGCAGTTGCAGAAATGATGAATTTAGATACATCAAGAAATAGCACGTTATGGAAAGACAAGGCATTAATTGAGTTGAACATTGCTGTATTATATTCATTTAAAAAACAAGGAATTAGTATTGTTGACCACCATACTGCTGCACAACAATTTCAGCAATTTGAGAAGCAAGAAGCTGCCTGTGGTCGCGTTGTAACAGGAAATTGGGTATGGTTAATACCGCCATTATCGCCAGCTGCCACTCATATTTATCATAAACCGTATCCGAATGATATTTTGAAGCCAAATTTCTTTCATAAATAATATTTAGTATAGGGGGATTTCCTGTAAAATATAAAATTTTTTTAATTACTGTTATGTAGCAAATGGAAGCCTTTACTCTCGGTTATTTTTGGCAGGAGCTTTTTGAACCAGGGAGTTCCTTATGTTATAATCAAATTTCTGTTTCGAAGACCTTATAGACATATAAGGTCTTTTGTTTTGCTTTTTTATGTAAGAGGAATAGAATGTTTCTTTTACATAAGGGATTTAGCATATTTTTAGGGACAACATAAGTATGTGGAAAATTGATGAATTATTATATTTATATAGTAATTGTGTTTTGGATTTAAACAAGAAAACATAATAAAGTTGTTTTTTTAGATTGCTGAGGAAGGAGGATGTGTAAATGAGGATGAAGAATCAAAAAACAGATTGGCCTGTATTTCTTATTAGTGGTGGTTCGCTTTTATTATTTGTAATCGCAGTTTTCTTAAATAAAGCTTATGTAGAGGGAGCTATTAATCGCAGTTTTGCATTTTCAATTAAGTACTTCGGGGCTTTTTGGCAGATTTTATTGTTAGGTACATTTATTGTTGCGATGTGTATGGCATTCTCGAAATATGGGAAGGTCAAACTAGGTAATTTAGAAAAACCTGAGATTAGTACGGCAAAGTGGCTTGCTATTATTATGTCTACACTACTTGCCGGAGGTGGCGTTTTTTGGGCAGCGGCAGAGCCAATGTACCATTTGATGACGGTGCCACCAATACATGAAGGTATATCTGCTGGAACGAAAGAAGCAGTCATGCCTGCTTTAGCACAAAGTTATATGCATTGGGGATTTTTAGCTTGGACGATTTTAGGTACAATTAGTGCGGTAGTTATGATGTATGGACATTATCATAAAGGTATGCCGTTAAAACCTCGTACGCTTTTATATCCTATTTTTGGAGAGAAATTGCGAAAGAGTTTGCTTGGAACGATGATTGATGCATTTGCAATTATTGCAGTAGCTGCAGGAACAATTGGTCCGATCGGATTTTTAGGCTTACAAGCAAGTTATGGCTTACAAGCATTATTCGGAATTTCCGACGTGTTTACTACTCAATTAGCAATTATTATTTGTGTGGTAGCTGTTTCTACTATATCTGCGGTAACGGGTATTGATAAAGGGATTCAAATAATAAGTGATTTAAATGTTAAACTAGCGATTTTATTGATGGTGTTTGTGTTATTCTTTGGACCAGGTGGATTTATTATTGATTCATTTGTTTCTTCGTTTGGGTTTTATATAAATGAGTTTATACCAATGAGCACATACCGCGGGGATACAGGTTGGTTAGGATCTTGGACAATCTTTTTCTGGGGATGGTTTATTGGATATGGACCAATGATGGCAATTTTAGTGAGTCGAATTTCAAGAGGGAGAACGATTCGCGAAATCATCGTTGCAATTGGAATTATTGCACCTATTATTACAACGTTCTGGTTCACTATATTGGGGGGATCGGGTGTATTTTATGAATTAATGAAGCCTGGATCTATCTCGAATGCTTTAAGTGAATCTGGTATGCCAGCAGCTATGATTGCAATTACAGAGCAACTGCCACTATCTAATATTATTGGACCGGCATTTCTTTTATTAACAATTTTATTTGTAGTAACAACAGGAGATTCAATGGCTTATTCCATTTCAATGGCAGTGACTGGAGATGGAGATCCTAGAATTAGCTTGCGAATTTTTTGGTCGCTTATTATGGGAGCAGTTGCAGCAATTCTTTTATATATGGGAGAAGGAAGCATTAATGCATTACAATCTTTCATTGTAGTGACAGCTGTTCCGGTATCAATTTTGTTATTCCCGATGCTGTGGCTGGCACCTAAAGTTGCAGGAGAATTAGCATTGAAGCAAGGCATTGTACAAGAAAAAGATAAAACTGCTTTCTTATTCCAGAAAGCTAGTAAATCAAAATAAATGATAAATAAACACTGAAAAGAGGAAGCATTTTAAATGAGATGCTTCCTCTTTTTCGTTTAGTCTAATACTTTTCCCTTTGTTTCTGGCACACATAATAACATTGTAATTAATCCGATTGGATAGATGATGAAAATTAAGGATAATGCTCCAAGTAAATTTCCGCCTGTAGCGAGTAAACCGATAATAACAGGGCCAAATCCAGCTAAACCACGTCCTGTACCGAAAATAAAGTTTTCCGCTGTAGAGCGAGCTTCGGCGGGATAGTTTTCAGCTAAAATGGCTCCGAATCCGCCCATCATTCCATTTGCAAAGAATCCGAGCAATGCACTTCCCCATAATAATAATGTTGAATCTGTGAATAGGAAGAAGTAAATAAGACAGTATATAGTACCACCGATATAATAGATTGCAAAAGTTTTACGACGACCAATTTTATCAGCCAGAATACCAAAGGTTGCAATTCCAATGAGCATGCCAATCGTAGAGATGAACATCCAACCGCTCGCCTTTGCTAATGTATAGTTATATTTATTTGCTAAAATAGTTGGCATCCATGTGAAAATCCCATAATATCCGAAGTTCTGGATAAACGACATAATAATAAGACCAATTGTTGTTATTGTTACTTTTTTATTTGCAAATAACTTTTTAAGTGGGAATTTTTTTAGTTGTTTTAGATGTTCTGCTTCAGTAGTTGTTAAAATACCATCAGCTTCTTTTTGTAACAATTCCTTTTTGTAGCGTTGTTTTTGCTCCCATATTTTCGGTTCACTTAAACTTTTACGTACATAAACAGCTAGTAAAGCTGGAATTAGTCCGAATAAGAAAACAGCTCTCCACCCAAAATGCGGGACAATAAATGCTGGAAGAAGTGAAGCTACTAAAACACCAAATTGCCATCCAAGTGCAACGACCGATGTTGCCTTAGCACGCATTTCTTTTGACCATGTTTCAGTTACGATGGCCATTCCAATTCCGAATTCACCACCAACTCCCATTCCAACTAAAAAGCGAAGAATTAATAATTGCCAGTAATCTGTTGCGAAATAAATGAGTGCTGTTGCTAGTGAAAATAGTAAGATGGTGAAGGCCATTGTACGGATACGACCAAATAAATCAGCGATAAACCCAAATAAATAAGAACCAATTAGCATACCAATTGTCGTAGCTAATGTTAAGTTTCCACCTTCAACAGGGCTTAAATGAAACTCTTTTAAAATATAGACGAGTACGAAAGATAAGAGCAGCATATCTAAACCTTCTGCGGCGTATCCTAGTGCAGAACCAAACAGTGTTTTATATCTTTTCTCTTTCGTCTCCTCTGTTGTTTGTACATCAGTGGTGATGTTCATTATTATTCCTCCTTATTTTCTTCTACAGTCGCTATGGAAGAATAACAAAAGGCCTTCTCACCTGATATGATGAGAAGGCCAAAAAAGCATACGTATCTCTAAAAAAGAACATACGTATATTGTATTCCGACTTCCTTCTCAACCTCACGGGGTTGGGTTAAAGGACTGTATGATATTACTTTATTTTTAGCACTCTTCTATTACATTGTCAAATAAAGAGGAGATTTCCATGTGTAAAATATTTCAAAAAGCATTTCATTCTTCTTGACGCCTACTTCGTTATTTTCCCATAATAAAACTAACTAAATAAAAAGGAATGAATCAAAGATGTTAAATTTAGTACTCATGATGATTGAACGCGTCGGACTTATCGTTATTTTAGGATTTTTACTCTCTCATATTAAAACGTTTAGGCGCCTTCTCCATAGGCAGGACGGATATGTAGATAAGCTTAAGCTTATTTGTATTTTTTCTGTGTTTACAATTGTAAGCAATTACACTGGTATTGAAATAGCTGGAAATACGATTATGAATGAAAATTGGCTACAAGGTGTTTCTTCATCAAGTACCATTGCGAATACACGTATTATGGGTGTGGGTATTAGTGGTTTACTTGGTGGACCAATCGTAGGAGTTGGGGTAGGAGTTATCGCTGGTATTCATCGTTATATGCTCGGTGGTACGACAGCGCTAAGTTGTGCAATTTCTTCTATTTTAGCAGGGATTATAACAGGGTATATCGGATACATTTTCAAAAAATATAACCGTACAATTACACCTAAGTTTTCAGCAATTTTAAGTGTTGTTATCGTTTCTTTAGAAATGATTATGATCCTATTAATTGTAGAGGATGGAATTAGTATTGTGAAAACAATTGCGATACCAATGATCCTTGTAAATAGTTTTGGAAGTTTTATTTTACTTTCTATGATACAAGCTATTTTGCGTCAGGAAGAGAACGCAAAGGCACTTCAGACCCATAAGGTATTACGTATTGCTGATAAAACGTTACCGTATTTTCGCCAAGGCTTAACAGAAGAATCGTGTAAGCATGTGGCACAAATTATTCACCGCTTTACAGGAACAGATGCGGTATCCTTAACAGATACAGAGAAAATATTAGCTCATGTTGGATTAGCATCAGATCACCATATTCCTTCACATAGTTTGATAACTGGTTTATCGAAAGAAGTGTTAAACACAGGGAAAATAATGAAAGCAAAATCACGTGAGGTTATTAATTGTCAACATGAAGGTTGTCCCTTGCAAGCGGCGATCGTTATTCCACTCACTTCACATGGAAATACGATAGGGACATTAAAACTGTATTTCAAAAATCCTAACCAGTTAAGTCGTGTGGAAGAGGAATTAGCAGAAGGGTTGGCAAAAATATTCTCTACACAACTTGAATTAGGTGAAGCTGAATTGCAAAGCAAATTATTGCAAGATGCGGAGATAAAAGCATTACAAGCACAAATTAACCCGCACTTTTTATTTAATGCGATTAATACAGTATCAGCTTTATGCCGAACCGATGTAGAAAAAGCAAGGAAGTTATTATTACAGCTTAGTGTGTATTTCCGCTGTAATTTGCAAGGGGCACGTCAGTTATTGATTCCACTAGAACAAGAATTAAACCATGTACAGGCATACTTATCACTAGAACAAGCAAGGTTCCCAAATAAGTATGGAGTAAAGCTGTATATTGAGGAAGAGCTAAAGACAACTCTAGTACCACCATTTGTTCTTCAATTATTGGTTGAAAATGCATTGCGGCACGCTTTTCCAAAGAAACAACCAGTATGCGAAGTAGAAGTGCATGTGTTTGAAAGAGAAGGTATGGTTCACTTTGAAGTGAAGGATAATGGGCAGGGAATTGAGATAGAACGTTTAGAACAATTAGGGAAAATGGTAGTTTCATCAAAGAAAGGGACTGGAACAGCTTTATATAATATTAATGAACGTCTAGTCGGTTTATTTGGGAAAGACACGATGCTTCATATTCAAAGTGAATTAAATAAGGGGACGGAGGTTACCTTTATAATTCCAAAAAAAGTAGGGGAGGAAGAACGGGTTGTTAAAAGTATTAGTAGTTGATGATGAGATGTTAGCACGTGATGAGCTAAAATATTTATTAGAAAGAACGAAAGAAGTTGAGATAATTGGTGAGGCTGATTGTGTGGAAGACGCATTAGAGGAACTAATGAACCATAAACCAGATATTGTATTTCTGGATATTCAATTATCCGATGATAATGGATTTGAAATCGCAAATATATTAAAAAAGATGAAAAATCCCCCTGCGATTGTATTTGCAACGGCCTATGATCAATACGCATTACAAGCATTTGAAGTAGATGCGTTAGATTATATTTTAAAACCATTCGATGAAGAACGCATTGTACAGACATTAAAGAAATATAAAAAGCAAAAACAAGCGAAAATAGAAACGAAGCAAGAAATAAAGGGGACAGATGTAACAGCAGAGATGCATAAATTAGCACTGCCAATTGAGGAATCAATCGTACTTGTAAATATTGAAGATATTATATATGTAGGACTCGTAGATGGGAAAGTAACAGTAAAAACAATGAGAGAAACATATGTAACACACGATACACTTGTAATTTTGGAAAAGAAGTTACCACAAACAAGTTTTATGCGTGTTCATCGTAGTTTTATTGCAAATATTAATCATATTACAGAAGTGCAGCCGTGGTTCAATTCTACTTATAATTTAATTATGAAAGAAGGATCAAAAGTACCTGTTAGCCGTACATATGCAAAAGAACTTAAAAAGCTGCTTCGTATTTAAGAAGCAGCTTTTGTATTTCATCCTCTTATTTTTGTAACTGATTCTGTATATGTGACGCTCTGTTTTGTAAACGCTTACTAAAACGCGTACATCTTATACAATAAAGGTACCAAATCGAAAGAGGTGGCCAAAATGAGTAAGAAAAAAGTATATAGTTTTTTATCACAAGCATTCATATTCTCAGCTATTATGTTAATTTCTAATATTATTGCAACACATTTACCAATTCCGATGCCTTCATCGGTAATCGGGTTAGTCATTTTATTTAGTCTATTATGCTTAAAAGTTATTAAATTAGAGCAGGTTGAATCACTCGGAACAGCTTTAACAGGTATTATCGGATTCCTTTTCGTCCCATCAGGTATTTCAGTTATTAATTCTCTTGGTGTAATGGGACAATATTTTGTACAAATACTAACTGTAATTGTTGTCGCAACAATTATTTTACTCGCTGTAACAGGGTTATTTGCACAATTTATTTTAGGAAAAGATGACAAAGAAACAAAAGATACAAAAGAATTGAAAGTAGTCAATAAAGGACGCAAGTACGGAAAAGTTGCGTAACCATTTTAGTATATATTGTTAGGGGGTAATGAACATGGCAAGTACAATGACTCCATATTTCGGAATCGTCGTTTCATTAATCGCATACGGAATCGGCACATTATTATTTAAGCACTCAAAAGGATTCTTCTTATTTACACCGTTATTCGTGGCAATGGTATTAGGGATTGTCTTTCTAAAGGTAGGTAATTTTACTTTTGAAGAATATAATACTGGCGGAAAAATGATTAGTTTCTTCTTAGAGCCAGCAACAATCGCATTTGCCATTCCATTATATAAACAAGTTGATAAGTTAAAAAAATATTGGTGGCAAATTTTATCGGCTATCGTGGTTGGATCTATTTGTTCAGTAATTGTCGTATTCATTGTAGCAAAGGCAATTGGTTTAGATACAGCAGTAATGAATTCAATGTTACCACAGGCAGCAACAACAGCAATTGCATTACCAATCTCTGAAAGTATTGGTGGTATTCCAGCCATAACATCGTTTGCAGTTATTTTTAACGCAGTTATCGTATACGCATTAGGAGCATTATTTTTAAAAACATTTAGAGTGAAACATCCAATTGCGAAAGGTCTAGCACTTGGAACAGCAGGTCATGCATTAGGTGTTGCGGTAGGAATTGAAATGGGTGAAGTAGAGGCAGCTATGGCAAGTATTGCTGTAACAGTAGTTGGGGTTGTAACAGTTGTCGTCATACCGATGTTCATGCCATTCATTGGATAGTAAAACTTACTTAAAAAATGAGAAAAGCAAGCTATTTGTAGGACACATTCCTACTGATGGCTTGCTTTTTATGTTACAGTAGTGGTAAGACCTATTGTTAGCAAAATGCAAGTTTCCTTAAATCTTCATTAATACTGTGTAGAATACGTTTTGAATTAGGTCATTGTATTGTAAAATAAGAAGTAAGCTACTGTATGGTTTTAGGAATTATATGATAGCTCATCTTCATATGAATGAATAAATTATAGGTAGAAAATAGAGAGAAATCTACTTATTAACGTTTTACTTTATAGGACAGGAGAGAGTACTCGTCGATTATGCAAATAAAAAACCTGTTTCAAAGCAAAGGATTTCAGAGGTTACTCGTATTAGTAATACTTGCTCTCGTGTTATATGGGTTGCAAAGTATGTTGAATTTAATATTAATTACGTTTATTCTTACGTATTTAATGGATCGATTCCAAAAGTTTATTTCTCGCAAATTAGATAATTTTATGCCCATTAATCGAAAACTCATTATAGCATTTCTATACGTAATGTTAATTGGTGGAATTGCTATTACACTATTTAAATATTTACCAGTGTTAACGATACAAATTTCACAATTGATTTATCAATTTAACGTATTTTTAAGAAATCCACCGGATAGTGAATTGATTAAGTATGCGGTTAATGCTGTCAATCATATGGAACTTTCGAAATACGTAGGACAAGGCGTAGACATTTTGTATAAATCTATTACGAATGTTGGGAAGTTCGGTCTTCAAGTGTTACTTTCTTTAATTTTAAGTTTATTTTTCTTGTTGGAAAAGGCCCGTATCGTTGCTTTTACTGCAAAGTTTAAAGAAAGCAGGCTTGCAATTTTCTATCATGAAATTGAGTACTTCGGAAAGAAATTTGCGCGTTCATTTGGAAAAGTAATTGAAGCACAATTTTTAATTGCGGTTGTTAACTGTGTTTTATCTGTTATTGCATTATGGATATTAGGATTTCCACAATTATTAGGTTTAGCGTTAATGATCTTCTTACTTGGTTTAATTCCAGTAGCTGGGGTTATTATTTCGTTATTCCCGCTTTGTATGATTGCTTACAATATCGGCGGTATTATGTACGTTGTTTATATTTTAGTTATCGTAACAGTTATTCATGCACTTGAAAGTTACGTATTGAATCCGAAGTTTATGTCCCAAAAAACAAATTTACCGATTTTTTATACGTTTATGGTATTAATTTTCTCAGAGCACTTTTTAGGTGTGTGGGGACTTATTATCGGTATTCCGATCTTCATTTTCTTATTAGATGTTTTAGATGTAACGAGTGATGAAATGGAGAGGGATATTGAAAAAAATAGAGTGAAGTAAAGAAAAAGCATCGATATTCGATGCTTTTTCTTTTATAACATTATGTTTCTTATGCCATACTGTAAGAAGAATATAGAATAGGGGTGAAATAATGGCTGTAAATGAAAAGATAGAATTGGCTACATTTGCTGGCGGGTGCTTCTGGTGCATGGTTTCGCCATTTGAAGAGATGGAAGGTATTATAAAGGTCGTTTCTGGCTATACAGGTGGTCATAAAGAAGATCCAACCTATAAAGAAGTTTGTTCAGAAACGACGGGACATTATGAAGCGGTACAAATTACATTTGATGCAAATAAAATGCCGTATGAAGAGTTGCTTCAAATATATTGGAGACAGATTGATCCAACTGACGTCGGCGGACAATTCCACGACCGTGGACAGTCTTATGAAACGGTGATTTTTTATCATAATGAAGAACAACAGAAAAAGGCAGAGGCTTCAAAAGAAGAACTTGCGAAGAGTGAGCGATTTTCAAAGCCAATTGCGACAAAAATATTGCCAGCTGCTACATTTTATCCAGCTGAAGAATATCATCAAGGATATCATAAGAAAAATACATTCCGCTATGAGTTATATCGTAAAGGATCGGGACGAGATGCTTTTATTAAGCAACATTGGCCAAAGGATAATGCTCATTTAAAAGAAAAACTCAATGAGATGCAGTTTTATGTAACACAGGAAAACGGTACAGAACCACCATTCCGAAATGAGTATTGGAACCATAAAGAAGAAGGTCTTTATGTAGATATCGTTTCAGGCGAGCCATTGTTTACTTCTATAGATAAATTTGATAGTGGATGTGGCTGGCCGAGCTTTACGAAACCGGTGATGTCAGCTAGTGTGAAAGAAAAAATGGATGTTAGTCATAATATGACGCGCACGGAAGTGAGAAGTAAGGAAGGAGATTCACATCTTGGGCATGTATTTCCAGACGGCCCAGGACCAAATGGCCTTCGTTATTGTATAAATTCAGCAGCTCTTCGATTTATCCCAAAAGGGGAGTTAGAGAAAGAGGGATATGGGGATTGCCTAATCTTGTTTGGAGATAAAAAATAACCTCGCTAATTGCGAGGTTATTTTTTTATTATTTTACTTTTTTCTTTTTAAACTTGCTTAATACTTCATAAACGATTGGAACGATAAGAAGTGTTAATAACGTTGAACTCGTTAATCCACCAATTACAGTTACACCAAGTCCTTTAGAAATTAAGCCGCTGCCTTCAAATCCTAATGCAAGCGGGATAAGAGCCCCGATTGTTGCAATTGCAGTCATTAAAATTGGACGAAGGCGTGTAGCACCAGCTTCTAGTAATGCTTCACGTGTGGATAAACCTTCATTTTCTTTATGAATAACACGGTCAATAAGCACGATTGCGTTTGTTACAACGATACCGATTAACATAAGCGCACCAATCATTGCAGATACGCTTAACGTTTCACCAGAGATTAGTAAGGCAACGAGTGCACCAATGATTGTGAATGGTAGCGAGAATAAGATCGCAAATGGTGCAAGGGCACCACCAAATGTAACGACAAGAACGAAGTATACAATGGCAATCGCAGCTAACATCGCTAAGCCAAGTTGTTTGAATGATTCTTGAATATCCTTTGTAACGCCTCCCATAGAAACGTCTACACCAGAAGGAAGATCCATTTTATCTACTTCTTTTTGAACTGCAGCAGATGCTTGTGAAACGTCATCCGATGTTAATTTCGCACTAACTTCTGCATAAACGCGACCATCACGATGTTTTACTGTGTTAGAAGTTTCACCTTCTTTTACAGTCATCACATCTTTAACAGCAATTTCATTGCCAAGTGGTGTTGTAATTTTTCGATTTGTTAAATCATCGATTGTATCATAATTTTGTTTTTCAGCTTCTACATATACATTTACATCTTTACCGTCTTTTTTAATTGTTGTTAAAATAGGGCGATCATGTTGATTAGAAAGACCCATTCCAATTTGAGCGGCCGTTAGACCCATTTTACTTAGCTTTTCTTGATCTGCTACTAAAGTGTACTCTGCATATGTTTTTGCAATACTAGAGTCTATGTCTTTTAAATCTTTGTTTTTCTTCATGATATTTTGAAGATCTTTTACGACAGGCTTAATGTCTTCCGAGCTATCTCCGTAAACGTATAGTTTAATTTCATTACTACCGCCACTTGCTCCGAAATCTTGGTTTTTCCATTCGCCTTTTCCAGACATCTTTTGTAAATCTTTCACGACTTGTTCTTTTTCTTTTTCAAAGTTTTTCGTATCGTTATCATATTGAACGAAGAACATTGCTTGATTTGATTGACCAGGACTCATTGGGTTTTCGCCACCTAATGAGAATTGAATTGTTTTGACGTCTTTATTATTTTGGAAGTGCTTCTCAGCTTTCGTTGCAATTTTTTCAACGTCTTCTAATGTTTGACCTGGCTCTGGATTGTATGTTGTAATAATCATTTTTTCTTCTTCAGAAGGTAAGAAGCTTACACCGATAATCGGCACAAGTGCGAGACTACCAACTAATAGAAGGACAGCGATACTTGATGTAATGATTTTATGATTTAAAGCCCATGCAAGTATGCGTTTATAACCGTTTGCTAATTTACTCGGTTTCTCTTCATGATGTACTTCTTTTTCTCTCATGCTCTCTTTTTTAAATAAAGAATGAGCTAGCATTGGTACGATTGTAACTGCTACTAGTAACGATGCTAATAAAGCGAAGACGATAGTTAAGGCGAATGGTAAGAACATTTCACCAATCATACCTTTTACAAGTCCAAGAGGTAAGAATACAGCAATGGTTACAATAGTAGAAGACATAATTGGGACAAACATTTCCTTCGTAGCTTCACGAATTAAATCTTTTCCGCGTAGTTTCTCTTCTGATAACGACATTCTTCGGTAAATATTTTCAATCACAACAATTGAGTCATCGACAACGCGTCCGATAGCGACTGTCATTGCTCCAAGCGTCATAATGTTAAGCGTAATATCCATTTGCTTTATAACTAAAACAGCAATTAATAAAGAAAGTGGTATAGAAACGACAGAGATTAATGTTGTTCGGATATTTCGTAGGAACAACATAATAATAACAATCGCAAAGATAGCCCCGAAAATTGCTTTGCTAAGCATTGTTTCAACTGATTTCTCAATCGGTGCACCTTGGTCGAAGGTTGAGATGATTTCTAAGTCTTTATATTTTTTCTCAAGGTCTTTTACTTTATCTTTCACAGCATTTACAACATCAACCGTATTTGCATCAGCAGCCTTCACAATTTGAATTCCAATGGCTTCTTTTCCATTCGTTCGAGAAATAGATGCTGCTTTCCCAACTTCTTTAATGTCAGCAATTTCGTCTAATGTAACTGTTGGAATTCCATTCATAGCGGCTGGATTCATTTGCGGCGTTTGTGCACCGGCTCCAGCATTTTGATTGCCTTGAGCGCTAGGTGCTGAAGGTACAGCTGGGATTTTTAGCTCTTTTAATGCTTTGATTGTTGTAATATTTCCATCTACAATAACTGATTTTTCCGTGTCTTTAAATGTATATAAGCCAAGTGGTAAAGATACATCCGATCCTTTAATCACATTTTTTACAGTATCTTCACTTAAACCTAATTCTTTCATCTTATCTTTCTTGAAAACAAGTTGTACTTCATCTACTTGTTGACCTGAAATTTGAACAGATGCAACACCATCAAGTCCTTTTAATCCTGGAACAAAATTTTTTTCTACATTTTCTGTTAACGTAGCTAAAGATTCATTTTTACTTGCTACACTTAACGAAATAACAGGAAAGGCATTAAAGTTTACTCGTGAAACTTTCGGATCTTTTACGCCTTCAGGAAGTTTCACATTCGCGAGAGCTTCTTTAATTTCTGTTTCGGCCTTTTCCATATTTTTATCAAAATCATACTCTACTTGAATAGAAGATGCGTTTTGAAAAGATGATGAACTCACAACGTTTACACCGCTTAAATTTTGCAATTGCTCTTCCATCGGTTTTGAAACTTTGTCAGCTACTTCTTCTGGTGTAGCACCAGGATAAACCGTAGTTACTGTTACAACAGGTGTTGTAATATCAGGAATTGTTTCCAGTTTCATATTAAGCCCAGAATATATCCCTGCAATGGTAACAATAATGGTTAGTAGCCAAACTGCGAACTTATTTTTTAATGAGAAATTGATGATTTTGTTCATGTTTGCGCTCCCTTTATATCGTATTGACCAACTGGTCAGTCTAATACATAATATAACTGACTGATTGGTCAGTAGTCAATGAAAAGAGATGGTATAATAAAATCAAATTCGAGTTTATAATATGATGCGAGATTAAACGTAGGAGAGAAGATATGAAAGAAAAAGAGCGCTTAATTATAGAGATGGCTATGAAGTTATTTGCGACTAAGGGTGTAAATGCGACATCAGTGCAGGAAATTGTGACAGCTTGTGGTATATCTAAGGGAGCTTTTTATTTATACTTTAAATCGAAAGATGAGCTTTTATTAGCAACACTTCGATATTATTATGACAAGATTCAAAATAAAATGATGGATATTGAAAAAGAATCACTATTACCGCGTGAAAAATTTGAAAAACAATTGTGCTGCCAGTTTAATGATATACAAAAGCATAAGGAATTTATTATTATGCATGCGAGGGAAAATGCTATTCCATTTAATAAAGAAGTAGAAGAATTTATGATGCGGATGAAATTGGAATCTCATGCATTTTATCGAAATAGTTTGTTGTCTATTTATGGTGACAAGGTTATGCCGTATTTATTAGATTTAGTAATTATGGTAGAAGGGATCTGCCGTGGATATTTAGAATTAATTATTTTACAAGCGCCAGAAATTGATTTGTCCTATGTATCGGCTTTTATTTTAAAAAGGGTGGATCATTTAGTAGATGGACTTATAGAATCTTCGGAAGAACCTGTTTTACATGAAGAAAGACTTGGAGAGTTTCTTTGTAAATCAGAGCTTATTAAAGAACAAGTTAAGGAGCATTTTTTAAAAGAAATAATTGTTTTTAAGCGTACATTAGCTGATCAATTAGAAGATGATGAATTACTTATTACGCTAGATGTTTTAGAGGCAGAAATGAGATTGCCAAATCCAAGGGTCCCAGTCATTCAAGGGATGTTGTCTAATTTAGATGTATACCCAAATTTAAAAGAGTTCCGTTTGAGACTTATGGGGTATTACAATATAAAAAGGTAACAATGATAGTTTTCATTGTTACCTTTTTTATTATGCATTCACTTTTTCTTTTTTCTGTGCAGCCTCTTCTTGTTCAATATTGATAGTTTCTTTCACGATATAAATCGGACGGTTTTTACTTTCGTCATAAATACGAGCAATATACTGACCGACGATTCCAAGACCAAGTAACTGAATACCGCTAAAGAATGTAATAGCAACCATAATGGATGCCCAACCTGTTTGAGTACCATCACCGATGATTTTCACAGTAATTGTATACAGCAAGACAATTATAGAAATGAGAACTGATAATAAGCCTAAAGACATAACAATTCGTAACGGTTTTGTCGAAAAGGCAATGATACCATCTGATGCAAATTTAATCATTTTCTTTAATGGATATTTTGTTTCACCAGCAAAACGCTCGTCACGTTCATATTCAACATACGTTTGGCGGAAGCCAACCCAAGACATCATACCGCGAATAAAGCGATTTCGTTCTGTCATTTGATTGAACACATCAGCAACTTTGCGATCGATGATTCGGAAATCACCTGTATCTTTTGGGATATCGATATCAGACATATAGTTTAAGAATTTATAGAAATATTTAGCAGTTAAAAGTTTAAACCAAGTTTCACCTTTACGTTGTTTACGTTTTGCATAAACAACTTCATATCCTTCTTCCCATTTGGCAATAAGTTCAGGAATAACTTCTGGTGGATCTTGTAAATCTGCATCTATAATTACAAGAGCGTCACCTTTTGCAGCAGCAATACCCGCTGTAACAGCTACTTGGTGTCCGAAGTTGCGTGCAAAATTAACAATTTTTGTACGGTAATCATTTGCTGCAATCTCAGATAAAATGTCCATTGTACGATCTGTACTGCCATCGTTTACAAAGACAAATTCATAATTAATATTATTTTGAAGCATAACGGACTTTAAACGATTATAACATTCCTGTGCTACTTCTTCCTCGAAGTACATAGGAACTACAACCGAAATTAATTTTTCCATGTTGTATCCTCCGTAGTTTTAATAAGTTGCTTAAGTTTAATTGGTAGCCTGTTCAGTTTGGTTGAATGTCCAAATTTTATTAAGGATAAAATTTATAACCATTCCAACACCAATTGCGAAGATTTGTGCAATAAATGCATTAAAGGTAAGTTTATCTACTAATATAAACAAACATAATGTATTAAAAGCCAATACAATTAAATTTACAGTTAGAAACTTAAAGAACATTGACGTGCTTTTATTATTAGGTTTAAACACCCAATTTTTATTCCAATAATAGCTATTGGCAACACCAATTAAATAGGCAATGGTATTCGCAACAAGATAGTTCATCCCGAGCTTTACCAATATCCCAAAACTAATAATTGTAATGAGTGTATTAAAAATTCCTACTAAACCAAACTTTAAGAGTTTTTCCATCATAGTATCCTCATTTTTATAAAATAGAAAATATAGAAAGATAATTCATACATAACAAATACATATTATAACATATTTTATGGTGAAACGTTATTTGTTTTAATTAGGGAAAATATGAAAAGAACGAGCGATATATGTAAAGTCTAGTTATATATATGGTATGATTGATTTACGATCGACAATTAGAAAAGGTATAGTGTGAGCAAAAAAAATGGGTATTTTAGGTTTTTGGGTAGAAATGAAGGGCCCTACATATTCATTACATTTTTGTAAAGGAGATACCACTATTCTTATAGTAATGTATAAAGGAGTAAATTGTATTGAACTTATTTTTAAAAGGAATGTCTACTTTCTCTACACGAGCGGTATATATCATATACGGATTTTTTGCTTCGGTATTATTTATTAATTATTTTTCAGATACACAAAAATATAATTACGTAATATTATTAACGGGTGTTTTATTATTATCTATAGTAGGAAGTTTTATCCTTAGAAAAGGCTCGCTGTATCTAGAAAAATTAAATGAAAAAAAATGCTTTTTCGTTTTAGTAATCGTTTGTTTAGCAGTTAAATTAACATGGGTGCTCAGCTATCAAATTCAGCCATTAGTTGATTATGCTACGTTTTATTATACTGCAGAAGAATTAAGTGAAAGCTTCGTTATTAATAAGAGATACATAGCATTATTTCCACATATTTTTGGTTATGCGTCAGTCTTAAGTATTTTCTTGAAGATATTTGGCTCTAGTTATATGATACCACCTATTTTGAATGTTATCCTAACTACAATATCAATGGGATTAATATATGCTATATCTAGAAAAATTGGTGGGGTAAAAACTGCAATAACAGCAAGTGTTTTATGGATCGCGTTACCTTCGCAAACCATGTATAATATGTTTGCATTGTCAGAGCCGCTCTATTGTACAGTACTGTTGTTGATTTGGATGATTATGATAATCGTTCATGAGAAAATCGCCAATATAAATATAAAAAGATTACTTGTTTATTCCATTTTAATAGCAGCGTTACTTGCATTTATGAATATGGTACGACCAATTGCAGCAGTTCCAATTATAGCTCTAGTGATATGGTTCTTTATTATAGATATAAAGCAAATTGGGAATAAAAAAATATGGTTAAATAAGATAACATATGTAGGGGTTATCGTTGTCGGATACCTTATTTTTTCCTCGGCGATAAATCAGTATATAACATTACGTTTAGGTGAAGAAATAGCATCAACCCCGGGTTATAATATTTATGTAGGATTTAATGAGGAAAGTTCGGGGAAATGGAATAAGCCAGATGCTGAACTATTGTTTTATTATAGTGATAAACCAGGATGGACTGCTGATGATGCTCAACAGAAAATGCTAGAAGAAGCAAAAGAAAGGGTGCAAAGTGGTAATATCGACTTTGTGAAACTATTCTCCGATAAATTCTTTTCGTTTTTAGGTGATGATAGTTCAGCAGTGGACTATGCTGGGCCTGTATTAGATAATATAGTACGATATACTGTAGCATCGAATATGTTTTATTACTTCTTAATTGCTACCTCAATACTAGGTGTATTAGTGGCTATAAAAAATAAAAATAAATCTTCTCTATTTATTATTTGCTTATTTGCAATAGGGCTAACAATGGCACAGTTGTTAGTAGAAGTGGCATCAAGATATCATTATTCAGCTACAATATCAATGGTAATCTTGGCTGCTTTTGGTATAAATCATGCTTTCAATAAAAAAGAGAATATAGATATAAATGAAAAGGCATGAGTTCGGTATTGTACCGGGCTCATGCCTTTTTATTCGGTTTTAATTTGTTTTGATGATTAAAACCTTACTGTATTTTATACTTTTGAGGTTTTTCTATTTGATATAAATCGATAGCATAAATATAGCCCATAGCTTTGAATGATTGTAAAGCTAGGCATGATGAAGTATCGATATCTTGTTTGGTATTCGATTAAGAAATGAACAGTTACGTAACCAATTATTAATAATAAAAATAGTGTGTAATGCGTGTTGTTTTGCTTAGTCAATATGAGATAAAGAAGTGCTAATGTACTGAATAGCATAGATGTAGTATATATATACTTTTCATATTTCGTAAGGTCGTCTTTTAAAGTAATCATATCATTATCTGTGTTCCCAAGTGTTAGTAGACTCCATACTGGAGCGGAGTCGTACTCTGCCCACATGAGTATGAACTTATCACCAAATAACGATAAAACCTTTTGTGGATCAGCTAATCGTTCTTGAATCAGTTTCTTTTCAGCAGCTTTTCGTTCTTCGCCAATCTCAAGGGACATAATATATTCCGCATCTGCTGCAGAATAGCCACCTTTTGTTTCGTGATTAAATCCTACTGTAAACTTCCAGAGAGGATCACGGTTAGATAGTGGATATTGTGTAATTCCCGCAGATATAAACGAATAACTTATAATGTAATGAACAAGGTAAAATACAACGAAAATCCCACAAAGTTTTTTTATAGAAGTGAAAATATCTTGCTTTGATTTCCCTAACATACCGTGTAAAAAGACATAAATAGTTACTGCAATCAAGATTATACCACCAAGCGGACGCATGATGTCCCCTAAGGAAAGTGAAACTCCTATAAAAATCCACATATATTTATGGCTTAATCCTTTTGTAATTAATAAATAAAATCCAAGGTAAAATAGGAACGTGGCAAGATGTTGATTTGTTAGGACTGAGCTCAGCACAATACTTGGGATATATACTGCATATAGTAATCCAGCCACGCGTCCGGACCACTCATTAAATATGTGAGAAGTTATTTTGTAAACGAGAAATGTTGTTCCAGTGCAATAGAATACATTTAAGAGCTTTAGAAGGAAGGTCCCTTCACCAAATAAATTAACAATAAAAGCTTCGTACATTGTAAATCCAAGTTGATAAACCCACGAAGTATAATATATGCTTTGAGCAAAACTAAAATCTCCTTTAGTCGCTTGTAAAGCACCATTGTACATCATACCAAAATCTGATTCGACAGGAGTTTGGATATTAAGAATCCAGATTAATCGAATAGAGAAAGCTAAAATGATAAGTGAAATGGCGAACATTAATTTTGACATATATTTATTGGAAATATAGCCAATTAGTAAAAATAAAATCCCTATTAGAATAATACTTGGGATTATAATAAGTAAACGAGTGTTGGCCTGTTCTCTAACTACATATACTGAGTGCCATGTAATAGCTCCAGAAATAATGAGACATAGCACTAACAATGATTTCACAAAAAATGTATTGAGTTTTAGAAAAAATGAACTTTGCATTATAATTAAAAACTCCTTATTGAATTTTATGGCTATTTTAAGGAAAAATCCCTTTACACACTAAGTGGTGGTGTAAAGGGATGATTTCAGGTGATTAAGAATTTTCTTGGGCCCATTTTTCTACATCCCAAGTTTTTGTTATCCAATCTTCATAAAAATCGGGTTCGTGGCATACAAGAAGAATTGTTCCTTTGTATGCTTTCATCGCCTTTTTTAGTTCCTCTTTTGCTGTAACATCAAGGTGGTTCGTCGGCTCGTCAAATAGTAACCAGTTGCTGTCTTCTCCCATTAGCTTACATAAACGAACCTTTGCTTGTTCACCACCGCTTAATTGGTTCAGTGGACGAGAAATATGTTCATTTTTCAAACCGCATTTTGCTAGCATTGCACGTACTTGGTGTTGGTCCATGCTAGGGAATGTATTCCAAACATCATCAATTGGTGTTATATTATCAGCTTTTACTTCTTGTTCGAAGTATGATGGATTTAAGAAGTCACCAAGACTTGTTTTTCCGCTTAATGGTTTGATCTTACCTAAAATTGTCTTTAATAGTGTTGACTTACCGACCCCATTACATCCAACGATTGCAATTTTTTCACCACGTTCGATTGTCATCGTTAATTTTGGTAATAACGGATGTGTATATCCAATCTCTACATTTTCTCCTTCAAAGACGAATCGGCTACTTGCGCGACTCTCTTTAAATGAGAATTCAGGTTTAATTGCTGTTTCAGGACGATCGATACGTTCCATACGATCGAGTTGTTTTTGACGACTCTTTGCACGACCTGTCGTTGAGTAGCGAGCCTTATTTTTCGCAATAAAATCTTCTTGTTTTTTAATAAATTCTTTTTGTTTTTCGTAAGCATTAATATGTTGGTTTTTATTAATTTCCGCAAGTTCTAGGAATTTTTCATATGTCGCTGTATAACGCGTCATTTTTGTAAACTCTAGATGGAAAATAATATCGACACATTTATTCATAAATTCCGTATCATGGGAAATTAATAGGAATGCATGTGGATATTCTTTTAAATAATTTGTTAACCAATGAATATGTTCAACGTCTAGATAGTTGGTAGGTTCATCTAGTAGTAATACTTCTGGTTGTTCAAGTAGTAATTTTGCAAGTAACACTTTTGTACGTTGTCCACCACTTAATGCGGCAACATCACGATCTAAACCAATTGCGTCAATTCCAAGACCACGCGCTGCTTCCTCAATTTTCATATCTAATAAATAGAAACCCCCTGCTTCAAGAGCATCTTGTATTTCTGCCATTTGCTCAAGAAGCTCTTCTAATTCTTCAGGTGTAGCAGTTCCCATTTTTTCTGTAACTTCATTTAAAGCTTTTTCTTGTTCAAATAAAGGTAAAAACGCATCTGCTAATATGTCACGAATTGTGCGGCCAGGTGTTAAAATTGTATGTTGGTCTAAGTAACCATAATTTGTACCAGGTGTCCATTCAACTCGGCCTTCATCATGGATAAGTTGACCAGTAATTATATTCATAAATGTTGATTTACCAACACCGTTTGCTCCAACTAATCCAACGTGTTCTCCTGCGAGTAAGCGCATGGATACATCTTTAAATAATGTACGATCACCAAATGTATGGCCTAATTTTTCAACAGTTAATAAGCTCATAATGTCCTCCGTTCAATTCTAAATAGTGTCTTGAATCATGATACTAAATTCTTCGATATAATGCTATCATTTCAAAAATGTATATTTTTTCAAATAAGGAGTTGCATTATTTTGGAAAAAATATATAATATAATTGAACAGTGGTTAATTAAATCGTGAGGTATAAAAAATGTCGCCAAGAAGAGCAGTCAAACAAGAGTTAACAAGAGAAATGATTATGAACGTAGCAAGAAATTTATTTGTACAACAAGGATATCAGCACACTTCCATGCGTAAAATTGCGACGGAACTAGGGTATAGCCATGGTTCAATTTATTACCATTTTAAAAATAAAGCTGAACTTTTTTATGCGATGGTAGAACAAGACTTTCAATTGTTAAATGAAAAGTTAGATGAAATTAGTAAAAGAAACTTATCTCGAGAAGAGCAGTTAAAAGCAGTTTTATTTGGTTTTATAGAGTTTGGTTTGAAAAATCAAAGTCATTATGAAATTATGTTTTTAATTAAAAACGATGAGTTAAAGGAATGTTTGGCAGACGGCCCAAATGTTAGTTATGAAAAATTTGCAAAGGTTGTTTTTTCTTTATGTAATAAAAAAATAGATACAATGACGATATGGTCTGTCTTTTTATCATTACATGGGTTTGTCGCACATTATTGCGGAAGTGGGCAAACATTTGAAGAATTAAAGGGGCTTGCTCAAGTGCATGTAGAGTTTATTTCAAAATCGCTTCTAATGTAGGTGATTTTCTTTTTGTTATTAATTAAACAGTGGTTAATTAATTAGAGGGGGAACTTATGATGAGAAAAGCGTTAGTACTGGGAGCATCAGGAGCAATGGGATATGCGATTACAAAGGAGTTATGTAATAGAGGGATTGATGTAGTTGCCTTTGCAAGAAATAAGGAGAAGTTGGAGAATTTATTTCAAGGAGAGGAACATATACAAACAGTAGCAGGAGATGTATTTGTAAAAGAGGATATAATAGATGCCGCGAAAGGTGTAGATGTTATATTCCATGCTGTAAATATCCCATATTCAGATTGGGAAAAGAAGCAACATAAACTATTAAGAAACATATTGGAAGTAGCAAAAGAGAGTGATAGTAAGTTAGGGATCGTTGATAATATTTATGCATATGGAAGGCAAAATCAAAGGCTGGTTAAAGAAGATGCTGAAAAGAATCCTCATACGAAGAAGGGGAAAATACGATTACAACTTGAAGCGATGGCAAAGCAGAGTAGCGTCAAAATGTTTATTGCTCATTTTCCTGATTTTTACGGTCCAAATGCGGAAAGCACACTTGTTCATCATACTTTACATGGCGTACTTGCAAATAAAGTGTCTAGCTTTGTTGGAGATAAGAGAATTGCACGCGAGTATATTTTTACGCCAGATGGTGCAAAAGCGATGGTTGAATTAGCGTTATGTGAGGAGGCTTATGGACAACAGTGGAACATACCAGGTTGCGGTGTCATTACCGGAGAAGAGATGATGCAATATATACGCGAATTGACGGGATATACAAAACAAGTTATGACCGTAAAAAGAGGAATAATAAAGTTAATGGGTTTATTTGATAAGCAGATGAAAGAATATGTAGAAATGCTCTATTTGACAGAAAAACCGGTTGTATTAAGTGGAGAAAAATATGAAATGCTCATTGGGAAAGTACCTAAAACATCTTATCGCGAAGGATTAGAGGAAACAATCTTATCTATGCAAAAGAAATAAAAGGTGTAACCATTTCATAGAAATGGTTACACCTTTTTCATATGAGTTTATTTTAAATATCCACGAATAATCCCGCGTAAACGATTTGCATGGAATTTACGTTTATCATTAGAAATATTTTGTGTCATACGGAATGTGGCAGCAGCAACAGCACGTAAGAAATAAGGGAATCCATAATGTAAGCGAATCACTCTGCCAAAACCGCCAGCATAAGAAATGGCACGTTTTAATGATTGTTCATTTATAACTTCTTCTTTTACAGGATGGTATACGAACAGATCTTTTCTAAATAAACCAGTGTGGTCTTTTTTCATACCGCGTAGAACAAAGTCGGTTTCTTCACCAGCTCCATAAATCGTTCCAGAGCCAACACCTAAATCCTCGTCGAATGTACCTACATCTTGTACAAATTGTTTTGTAAAGAATAGTGTAAAAGAGGGACCTAAAAATCCATATTTGTTATTAAGAATAATGTCTGTATTAGGTGCAAGTATTAAAGAACCAGTTCCTTCAACATTAGTAGTGTTTGTTGATATAAACTGAACATCGTTATTAGAGTTGAAAGTTTCTAATATACTTTCTAAAACATTTGTTTCATAAATACAATCGTCATCTGGAAAAGCGATGATATCGCCATCCGCTACTTTTAATCCAGTATTTCGAGCTCTAGATAACCCTTTAATAGGTGTATAAATGTAGTTAATAGAAAATTTTTCTTTATATTCATCAAAGAGATCCGAGATTGGAGTATCATTTTGATCTACTACGATGAGTTCAAAGTTTTGGTAAGTTTGTTTTTCAAGTGATTTTAGTAAGTCAAGAATATCATCACGTCTGCCACAAGTAGCCATGATTAAAGAGAATTTCAATTTTAACAGCTCCTTTAAGAATTACGTTTAAGCTTTTTTAAATCGTGCTTGTATTTTTTCTATTAGAGTAAAGAGAATTTCATCCTTTGTTAAGAAAAGGATAAGAGCATATGTTAATCCGCATGCTACCATGACTAGGAGAACTTGTAGTATTTGCCCAGATACGAACATACGAATAACGAATGCTATTGGTACAAATGTTAGTGAATAAAATAGATATTTAAGTTTTTGCATATCAAATAATGTATAATTCACTTTTAATTTCTTTTTAACATAAATATATTCAAGTACAATTAATAAACTGTTAGCAATTGTAGTTGTGAAAATTGCTGTCGCTGGTGTAAGCACATGGAAGAATATTAGTGCAATATTAGATGCTAGGTTAATAAACCCGCAAATGAATAAGAAGCGTACTAAAATACCTTCCTTCTTTTTAACATAAATAATTTGATTCGATAAAATAGATTCAATACCAACTGTAATCATATAGAAAGCGAACACAATTAATGTATTACCAGCCCCAGCAAATTCTGATCCACCATAAATGACAACAGCTCCGTGAGCAATGAGCATTAAACCAATTGCGGCGGGAAATAGGGTAATAAAATACACTTTTGAAATTTTGTTTAACAAAGATTCATACTCACTTTCAGATGCATTTCCTGATAAGTAAGAAAGCCGTGGAATCGTTACTTGTACAACGCTTAACATAAGTGTATTAATAATGGTCATAATTTGAAAAGCCATAACGTAGTAAGCGACCTCTGCTTTTCCGGCGTATTCACCTAACACAAGACGATCTAATTGTGTATATAAAATATTAGCATTTGAAAAAATGACGACTAATAGCAACGGTTTTAAATGCGGGATAATGGTTAAGTTAGAAAAATCAAACTTAACTTGGCGTTTCACATATACAAAGCTAATAGAATGATTTAAAAATGTTGATAGTGCTAATAAACCTGCGAATGTTTTATAATCATCCACTCCATGAACTAAGCAGAAAAGCAGTACAACATAAATTAGTCGAACAATAACTGTTTTTTTAGTGATGAAGTCATAATTTTCATACGCTTCATTGAACCATTCCACATAAAATAGATTGGAAATAAAATTGAAGCCAAAAATAAGAAGAACAGGAAATAAGCTTTCATTTCCATATCCAATATAACTAAAGGCTAAAAAAGCACATAAAGCTAAAAGGCTGGTTGTAACATTAATTACATAGAGACTTGTGAATAATTGAGAAACTTTCTTTTTATCATTTTTAATTAAGCTAACTTCACGTAAGCCATATTGATATACACCAAAAACCGCGAATATGAAAAAGTAATTAAAAATAGTTTCAGCAAAGTTAACAGTTCCCATTGAATTGGCTCCTAGCATGCGGTATGCGTATGGACCAACTAAGATGGGAAGTATAATGTTAAACGTATTGAGTAGTATTTTATAAAAAATATTTGAAACAATAGACTTTTGCATAGTTTCACCTTTCCATTAAAGTAATACAATTTAATTAAAATGCGTTTTATATTAAAGTTTTTAAGTAGGGATAATTACTTCAACTAAAATGAAATTGTTTTTCGTTGGTAAAGAATAATGATCGTTTTTTATTGTATTTTGATATAGTAAAAAACAATGCGTTTTCTACACAACTTGCAAATTTTTAAATTAGTTTGCTGACCGCCCGTATAAGTGTACCTTACATAAACTTTGTAAAGCAACTATTCCTCGATTAGAAGCGAGTTATAAATAGAACTTTATACACTAGAAAAAGTTAATATTGAAATAGCCTAGCCAAGACATGTATAAAAATATTACATAGTATTTGTGAAAAGACGTAGAGATTGTATGAGAGACTTGAACTGTTTATAAAGAAATGAGCGAATACAATTTAGTTATCCGCTCAGAAGGTATTTTCGATATTGAAATTTTAAACACTCCAAGGCTTATTTAAAGTTAATACCTCAGCCATTTCTTTGCTTTTTAAACGTCCTTTTTTTCGGGTCTCAGCACGTTCGGAACCAGTTTTATGCAACCAATGTTCTTCCTCAGTTTCTGGTAATACTTGAGGTACAGAAGAAGGTTTTCCATCTTGTAATGCTACGAATGTAATAAAGCAAGTAGCAGCGATACGGCGTTCTCCCTCTAATAAATTTTCTGCAATTATTTTTACGAAGACTTCCATAGATGATTTCCCAGTATAGCAAACAAATGCCTCATAACAAACAGAGTCAGCTTGATGAATAGGTGTTAAAAAATCAACAGAATCAATGGATGCTGTCACACAATGCTTGCGACTATGCCTTGCTGCTGCAATAGAAGCAATACTATCAATTTCAGCCAATAATTTGCCACCAAATAATGTTTGATGGTTGTTTAAATCATTTGGAAAAACACGTGTTGTTTTAATTGCTTTTGATTCTCTCATAAATTTCTTTTCCATATATTCAGCCCCTAGTGTACATTTTCAATCAGAGTGACATGTTCTTTATGACATAAAAGGAAGGTTAGTTCCTATTTGATTTTACCGGGTATTTAAACAAGTAAAATGTATGAGTAGAGGAGTAATAATACTTTTGAAAGTATATTCATGTAACTGAAAGAAAATTTATTTTGTCTAAAGTGTAGTGTAAAAGAGGATTCGCTTACATTGCAAGTGAAAAAGTAATGACTATATATTTGTCATAGAAATTCCCTATCAGCCGTGTACCTATTCATGATAGAATCGTTTTGTTATGAATGGAGATAGAGGTGCAATGGACATATGAATCATATACAAACAAATTTTTCGTCTTTTTTCAGTAAAATAATGATTGGTGCGATGCTCGCATTTTTTGTTTATAGTTGTTGGTCAGCGTTTGAAACAAGTAAGCAATTTTTTGGAGGAAGTACAACGAGTGTAACAATCGTATTGGCAATTTTCGTCATCCTCATATTGTTAGTGGCATCAATTTTACAATATCGTTTTACAGATAAACAATTTTTTATTTTTCTTATGAGCGTATCTATAGTTGTGAGAGTTAGTATGGTTTTATTTGTAGATGTTCCGATCATCGGTGATATGAAAGCGATGTATGAGTCTGCAAAGCAGATTGCAATTGGCAATAATATAGAGAATGTAACACAGTTACCCTTTATCATTTATGAATCGATAGTTATTCGTATATTTGGTGATACGGTATTTGTTTTACAGTTATTTAATATTTTGTTCTGTACAGGAACTGCATTTTTAATTTATCGTATTGCCGCTATGGTTTTTGGGGAAGAATGTGGTCGCATTGCGTCCGTATTTTACGCTTTATATATTCCAAATATATTTATGAGTTCCTTATTAGCGCCTGAGTCGCTCGCAATATGCTTATTTTATTTTGCTTGTTACATACTTTTATATAAAGGATTAGATCATCCTTATATGTGGGTGCTTTCAGCGACATTATTTGCATTTAGCAATATGTTGTTCCCAATGGGGTTATTTCTTCCTATTTTTATTGCGGTATATGTGTTGTTAATTGAATTGTTTCAATCCGCAACGAAACAAAAAATACTATTAAAGATGATAGGGATGCTTATTCTATTTTATAGTGTTCATTTTGGCGTGAGTTACGGAATTAAGACGATGGGAATGTCACAATATACGATTTCGAATGAGACGTATGTTCAATCGGTTTTAATCGGTAAAAATCAAAAAAAGGAAAAAATACCGGAAAATCAAACTGTAATAGAACATATTGATCAAAAGTTAAAAGAGATTGAGAGTGAAAGATTTAAACTGCTAAAACCAGTAATGAATCAGTTTTCAGATGAGGGGATAAATTCTATCCTATTCAAATGTGAAAAGCTGATATATATAGCAATAACCTTATTCATGGCTATAGCTTTATTACATTTCCTTATTAAGAAACAAAAGAATGAAGGATACATGTTGTTCTTATTGTTGATTAGCGGATATGTATTGCTAAAAATCTTTCAAGTAGATATGGCATACTATAATATTATTATGCCAGCATTGTTTATTTTACAAAGCTTTGGTGTCTATATGAGTTATGTATATTGTCAAAAAATATTTTTTAGAAAATAAAAAGAATCCAAAATGGATTCTTTTTTTATTGTTAGATGATGAAAAATCGTTATTAATATAAGCTTGGCCTTATCGGTTTAGTTCTAGTTGTAGACTATCAGCTGTTAGAGCCATTTTTGAAGAATCGTCTTGAATGCCCTTCATTACTTGCGAAATAGCTTCTAATTCATTTTCAATTTTTTTATTCTGTTCTTTCGAATTAGACATATCTTTTACGATTTCATGGAAGTATTGATCTGTCGCGTACATACTATCGGTTCCTTCAGATACGAGAGAACTAATTTGTTTTACAGAAGAAGAAACATGAATAATCTGTTCATTTGTTTTTTCAACGAGTTTTGTAACGTTGGAGATCGATTCTTTCGTTTGCTCTGATAATTTTCGGATTTCTCCAGCTACAACAGAAAAACCTTTGCCAAACTCTCCAGCACGTGCAGATTCAATAGCAGCGTTTAGTGCTAGTAAATTTGTTTGCTCTGCAATTGAATTAACGATATCTATGATTTCGTTAATTTTGTTAGAAATATTGAGAAGTTCATGAGTATCTGTAATGATAGTTTCCATATTTGTTTGAATGTATCCCATTCGTTTGTTTTGCTGATTTAATTGTTCTTTACCTTTATTAGCTTTTTCTTCTGATGTTGTTGCTAATGATGTACCGGTTTTGGCAATCTCTACAATAGTTTCGGATTTAGCAGTTAACTTTTGAATAGAAGAGCTTGTTTTTTCAGATACAGCTGCTAGTTCATTTGCAATATGTGTAATTGTCATAGCCGTTATTTCTTTTTCTTTTTCATGTTCTTTTTGAATTTGTTCATACTCAGATTCATAAGCTGCAAGAACAAGCTCTTGTTCAAGTGTGAATAATTTGTTTATTACATTTATAGAATATGAAAAATCATCGATTATTGTAATCTTTGTTTGTAAAATCTTTATGATGGAACGGAATAATTCTTGATAGGCAGCCGTATACCATTTTCTATGTAAGCCAATTTGAACATGTCTTTTGGCAATTCTGACACGTTGTTCAATAAAATCTTCGTGCATATCTCCACTGAATAATTCTTTAATATGTGTTTTTAAAGTTTGTTTTAGTTTTGGAATAGAGCTGTAACGTTCAATAATAGTAATTAAATTAGGTTGTTTTGTAATATTGGCATAGAATTTTTCTGTAATCCAATCTATTTCCTCATAAATAAAGGGCTGTAGTACTTTTACAATTTGTAAATCTTCCTTTGAAATATGTAGCATATCCATTTGAATCCTTAATTCGGAATTAGCAGGTACGTTAAAGGTTATTTGTTGTGCCTTACTTAATTCAATTATACTGGTGTTTGTTTTATGAGTATGTTTTTTAAAAACCCCAAGCATCGTTCTTCCCCCTGTTTGTGAAGCGTTTTCATTTTTGTTTCTAATATAATTATATATTTTTATATTCAATTACTCTATATCTGTGTATAGAATAGTATATAAATTAAGAGAATTCTATGTAGAATTCTCTTAATGACCTTTATTAACTTTAGCATGTGTTTTAAAGAAAACAGGGAAATGTACATTATATATTACAGTGACGACACGAATAATGAATGTTACTAATAAACAAACATAGAAAGCTAATACGTGCGCCCCCATTGCATGTGTGATTAAGAAGCTAATTGCTCCTAATATAGAAGCGATTGCGTAAATTTCTTTTCGGAATACGTAAGGGATATCTTGGGCGCATATATCACGCAAAATACCGCCTCCAATCCCCGTAATGACTCCCATTGAAACAACTAAAAATGAGGCATCAACATGATGTGACATTGCCGCATTTGCACCAATGGCTGTAAAAACACCTAAGCCAACAGCATCAGAAAGCATAATAACGACTTGAAGTTTATTGATACGCTCAAAAAACATACAAGTAAATAGTGCTGATAATACGCTTACGAAAAAGTAAATAGGTTTTACAAATGCGACAGGAGGCAGGTTACCGATCATAATATCACGAATAATACCGCCGCCGAGCGCAGTAGCTACAGCTAAACAAAGGACACCGAATAAATCTAAATCTTTTTTTAAACCAACTAATGTACCAGAAATAGCAGCGGCGATAATGCCAAGAAACGTAAATATGTCGATTAATAACATGGCTGTAATCCCTTCCTCCTAAAGATGTTCCAGAGAAAAAATATACACTAAAGTTATGTAAATAACAATGCATTTTCGTTACATGTAGAAAAAAAGAAAAAATAAGGAAGGAAAGCGTTTGAAAATGCAAATTTAATTTTTTTTATGAGGTAAGGTTGGATAGAAATGTGAGACGTTTAATTAAAAAATATATGTTATAATACATATTTGAGATGAGAAAAATAATAATAATTGTATAGAGTTAATTTAGGTATAAGTTATGGAGGTTCTAGATGTTAAGGGAAAATAGTACAAGTAATAAATTTGAAAATTTTCTATTAATCTTTATTTTGTTGCAACCCATTTTAGATTTGCTTACAGCATTCTGTATAATGGTTTTAAAAATTGATACGACTATTGGAGTTATTACACGTTTATTCGTTATGCTTCTAGGTGGAATATATATTTTAATTCAAACAAAGAAGAGAGAGAGTATAAAATATATATCGTATATAATTCTAGTTGGAATTATTTTCACTATTGGGTTAATAAATAATAAATTTACAAAGAACCCTATGGTGTTTACAGAAGAAGTTAAGTTTATAGCAAAAGCTTTATATCCGTTTGTTATGCTTACTTGTTATGTGTTTGTTTTTAAATCTTTAAAAGAAAAAAGACATTCAAAAATGCTTGAATATATTACGTATGCATCGTTAATCATAGGAATAGTAATGGTAGTTTCGATTGCAACGGGAACAGATTACAATAGTTATACGTGGTTGAAATTGGGGTCTCGTGGTTGGTTTTATGCAGGTAACGAGCTAGGATCTATTTTAGCCATCATGTGCCCAATTGTTATTTTGTATTCAATTGAAAAAACAAAAAGTATAGGTAAAGTATATTATTGGATTCCTTCAGTTTTAGTTGTCTATTCACTATTCGCAATTGGAACGAAGGTTGGTGTAGGAGCCATCTTTGTGGCAATGGCTATTGCAGTTGTTATGTGCTTTATCCAGGGATATACACAGCGTAAAGATGGCAAGAAAAATGTCTATTTATTAAATGGTTTTATTGCAATGACTGTTTTTGTAGGCATAATGGCATATACACCTTTTTCGCCATTCATGAAAAACATGGGATTCCATTTCCAATTTATTGAACAGCAACAGAGTGCGAAAAATGAAGAGAGAAAGAAAGAGGAAGCGAAAGAGCATAAACCTCCAGTGACAGAGAAAGAAAAGGAACAAGAAAAAGAAAGAGAGAAAGAAAAAGAGAAAGAAAAAGTAGCTGAGAAAAAGGAAGAAACTCAAGCTATTATTTTTAGTGGACGTCAAATATTCGAGCAAATGTATAAAGATTTTTATAAGGAAGCCCCAATGTCTCAAAAATTATTAGGTATGGGTTATGCTGGTAACTATAAAGCAGATCCGAAATTAATTGAACGTGATTTTCATGATTGGTTCTATTCATTCGGAATTATAGGATTTATTTTACTGGTAGTTCCGTTCGTATACTTTGGTATTAAATTTATCGCATGTGTATTTACTAAGTTTAAACAAATATTTACAGTAAGGTACGCAATGGTAATTGCAGCGATCCTGTTAGGATTAGGTATCTCATTTATCGCGGGGCATATTTTAATGGCACCTGGAGTAAGTTTTTACTTAGTATTACTCATGGCATATTTAATAGTTGACTTGGAAATTGAATGATAGAAAAATAAAAGCTAGCATATGTTAGCTTTTATTTTTGTTATAGTAAATAAAAATAAAAATGGAGGATGTAAGAAATGAAAGTGTTGCATATTAATGCTGGTGCAGAAGAAGGTGGGGGGAAAACACATATTATTTCACTCTTATCTCAGTTTCCACAAAAAGAAGTGGAATTAATGGTATTTGAAGAAGGGGCGATTGCTAGAGAAGCGAGGAACCTTGGTATTCAAGTACATGTTTTTACTCAGTCATCTCGGTACGACCTATCAATTCTTTCAAAAATAAAATCATTTATTAATGAAAATCAATTTGACATTGTGCATACACATGGCGCACGAGCGAATTTCTACCTCTCCCTCTTGAAAAAAGGTATAAAAGCGAAATGGATAATGACCGTTCATAGTGATCCAACCTTAGATTTTATGAAGGGGGGATTAAAAGGATGGGTATTTACGAAATTAAATTTACGTTCTTTCAAGAAGGTAGATTTGTTTTTTGCAATTACGGAAAACTTTAAGGAAAATATAATAAAGCTTGGGGTATCAGAAGAGAAAATTTGTACCATTTATAATGGAATTGAGTATGATAATATTCCAGCAAAGGCTTATGATAAGAGTGAATTTGGTATCGATGAAGGAGTATTTACAGCGATCCAAGTAGCTCGTCTTCATCCTGTTAAAGGACATAGTATTTTATTTGAAGCGTTACAAAAAATTAAAATCCAAAATATAAAGATACTTTTGCTTGGTGATGGACCTATAGAAGCAGAATTAAAAGCGATGGTGAAACAAAAAAACTTAGAGGATAAGGTGATTTTTCTAGGTTTTCGTACAGATTCAAAAGAATTATATGCATCTGCACACATTAATTTGTTAACTTCTTATAGTGAAAGTTTCCCTCTTGTTTTATTAGAAGCAGCTAATCAACGCTTAACATCTATTGCAACAAATGTGGGGGATATGAGAAAGCTAATAGTTGATGATACATATGGATGGATTGTACCGATTGGTGATGCAGATTCGTTAGCAAAATCATTAGAAAATGCTTATGAAAAGTGGTTGAAGGGGGAATTAGAAGAGATGGGAAATCGTTTATATGATTACGCATCTACTCATTTCTCGCTAAAGAATTTGTATGAGGATACTCGTAGTGCATATAAAAAACTTTTATTGAAATAGAGAGGATATTTAATTATGGCAGTACAAACAGTTGATATTCTAGGCGTTCCTTTCTCTACAATGACAATGGATGAAACAGTCCAATATTTAAAGGAACAACTAGAATCGGAGCAAAATGATACCTTTCAGGTAGTAACAGCGAATCCTGAAATTGTTATGTGTGCAAAAAAGGATGAAAAGTTCCATAAAACATTATTAAATACAGATTTAATTACACCTGATGGTATTGGGGTTGTAAAAGCAAGTGGTATGCTTGGTACACCTGTAAAAGAGCGTGTAGCAGGTTTTGATTTAATGTGTAATTTGTTTGCGAAGTTATCAGAAGAGAATAAACCAGTATCCGTTTTCTTATTAGGAGCAAAACCACATGTTGTACAAGCTGCAGCGGATCATTTAAAGAAGACATATTCAGCTGTATCTATTGTTGGTACGCAAGATGGGTATTTTAAGCAAGAAGAAGAAGAGAATATCGTTTCTCGTATTCAAGAAGCAAAACCAGATCTACTACTTGTTGCACTTGGTTTCCCAAGACAAGAGAACTTTATCCAAAACAATAAGCATCGTTTAGAAACGAAAATGGCTGTTGGAGTAGGTGGAAGTTTAGACGTATGGGCGGGAGAGGTAAAACGCGCACCAAAGTGGATTCAAGCGATTCATTTAGAGTGGTTTTACAGGTTATGTAGTAATCCAACACGCTGGCGTCGTCAGTTAGTATTAGCGGAATTTTTAAAAGAAGTAATGCGTTCAAAAAAGTAGCGAAATCTCGCTACTTTTTTTTGTTGATTTTTGATAAATATTTTAAATTTTGGGAATGATGAAGGAGAATTTTTTACACGAAAGTATTTTACTTATGTAATTCACACATGTAAAATGATGTGTAAAGACACCTGTGTGAGGAGGACTTCTTGTGGGCAAGGTAAAAGAAATTTCGAAGCGAAAGCTACTTGGCATAGCGGGGCTTGGATGGCTATTTGATGCAATGGATGTTGGAATGCTTTCATTTGTAATGGTGGCACTCCAAAAAGATTGGGGATTAAGTACGCAAGAAATGGGATGGATAGGTAGTATTAATTCAATTGGTATGGCAGTAGGAGCGCTCCTTTTTGGGATACTATCGGATAAAATAGGCCGAAAATCAGTCTTTATTATTACATTATTACTATTTTCTATCGGTAGTGGTTTAACTGCTTTAACGACGACACTCGCGATGTTCCTCGTTTTAAGATTTTTAATTGGTATGGGGCTTGGAGGTGAGCTTCCGGTTGCCTCTACACTAGTATCAGAGAGTGTTGAAGCACATGAACGAGGTAAAATAGTTGTGCTATTAGAAAGTTTTTGGGCAGGTGGATGGCTAATTGCAGCTCTTATCTCATATTTCGTTATTCCGAAATATGGTTGGGAAGTTGCGATGGTGTTGAGTGCGGTTCCGGCACTATATGCTTTATATTTAAGATGGAATTTACTAGATTCTCCGAGATTTGAAAAGGTCGAACAAAGACCGTCTGTTATCGAAAATATAAAGTCAGTTTGGTCTGGAGAATATCGTAAAGCTACAATTATGTTATGGATTTTATGGTTTTGTGTTGTCTTTTCCTATTATGGAATGTTCCTTTGGTTACCTAGTGTAATGGTATTAAAAGGATTTAGTTTAATAAAAAGTTTCCAGTACGTACTTATTATGACATTAGCTCAACTTCCAGGGTATTTCACAGCCGCTTGGTTTATTGAACGCCTTGGGCGAAAGTTTGTTTTAGTTACGTATTTAACCGGTACAGCGTGCAGTGCCTACTTGTTTGGAGTTGCAGATTCATTAATAGTTTTGATCGTGGCAGGCATGTTACTATCCTTCTTTAATTTAGGTGCCTGGGGGGCATTATACGCTTATACACCTGAACAGTATCCGACAGCTATTCGTGGTACAGGTGCAGGAATGGCGGCCGCATTTGGTCGTATTGGTGGTATTATTGGCCCGTTATTAGTAGGCTATTTAGTTGCTGCACAAGCTTCACTTTCGCTAATATTTACGATCTTCTGTGGATCAATTTTAATTGGAGCACTTGCTGTAGTTATACTTGGGCAAGAAACAAAGCAACGAGAATTAGCGTAAAAGGAAAGGGGGGACCGAGGTGGTTTCCTTTTTTCTGTTTTTTTAGATAAATAATGGTATAGTAAGAAAAAGGGATTATTTCTTATTAAAGAGAATGTATACAACAGGACATACGGACAAAGGAATTAGGTGGTTGGATAAATGAAAATTTTACTTATCATGGAAGAGGCAGAAGAGCGAAGGAAATTAGTTGAGAACTTTACTGAGAATATTCGAAATATAGAATGTTTTGAAGCGAATACAGGAACAGAATCTTTGTTAATAATGAAAAAACATACACCAGATTTTGTTTTTTTAAGTTCGCAATTAATAGATGGTACTGGTTTTGAATATGCGAGTTTATTACGAGAAGTAAATTGCTATACGAAATTTATTTTTATGGGTGAGGATATAGAAGAATCCATTACAGCATTTCGTTTTCAGGCATTTTATTATTTATTACGACCATTTCGTGAAGAAGATTTACAATTTCTTTTATATAGAATGGGTAAAGAGCAAGGAGAGAGATCAAAGAGTTATTTGCGAAAACTACCGATAGAAGGTCAAGAGGGAATTAGATATGTTTTCCCAGAAGATATTGTATATGTGAGTAAAAATAAGGAGAATAAGACGGTTTCAATTTATACAACAAATAATCAGTATATTTCAACATATACACTTCAGGAATTGGAAAATAAACTAAATGTATATGATTTTTTACGTGTGCATAAAAGCTATTTAATTAATATGTCATATGTACAAGAACTGAAACCATATTATAACGGCACGTATAATTTATATTTAGACAGGTATGATGAGCAACCGATTCCAGTCAGCCGTAATTATGTAAAGCGCCTTCGAAATAAAATTGAATTATAGTAGGTAATGAGAGTATTTTAACATGATAAACTAAAAATCCTTCATGATAAGGAGGATTCAACTTAAATATTCAGAAAATTTAGTACAATCTCCACTAAGAAGTAGTATTGGGGGGATTGTATGTGAAGACGTTGAAGTCGATTTTACTTTGGGGGGTTATTACGGCAGTAGGAGCAGGTGCTTTTGGTGTAATAGCTTTATCACAAGGTGAAACTATTAATGCTGTGTGGCTCTTAGTAGCTGCAGTATGTGTGTATGCAGTTGCTTATCGATTTTATAGTAGATTTATAGCGAGAAAGGTTTTTGATTTAGATAATAATCGGCAAACGCCAGCCCATACATTGAATGATGGAAAAGATTATGTTCCGACAAATAAGTGGGTATTATTCGGGCATCACTTTGCAGCAATTGCTGGGGCAGGGCCTTTAGTAGGACCTATTTTGGCAGCACAGATGGGATATTTACCAGGGACAATTTGGATTATTGTCGGGGTAGTGGTCGCTGGAGCTGTACAAGATTTTGTAATTTTATTTGCTTCGATGAGACGTAATGGTAAATCGTTAGGTGAAATGATTAAAGATGAGATAGGCCCTGTGACTGGGCTCATTGCCATGATAGGTATTTTAGGCATTATGATTATTTTATTAGCAGTATTAGCATTAGTTGTAGTAAAGGCACTTATCGGAAGCCCTTGGGGAATGTTTACGATAGCGGCAACGATTCCTATCGCTATTTTAATGGGAGTATACATGCGCTACATTAGACCTGGCCGGGTTGGTGAAGGATCGGTAATTGGTATTATTCTACTTATTCTATCTCTTATTGGAGGTCAGTATGTAGCTGAAAACCCAACGCTTGCAAGTATGTTTACGTTTAGTGGTGAAACAATTGCTATTATGCTTATCGTATATGGATTTATTGCATCGGCATTACCAGTTTGGATGCTTTTGGCACCGCGTGATTATTTAAGTACATTTTTAAAAGTAGGGACAATTGTTGGATTGGCAATCGGTATTTTAATTGTAGCACCAGATTTACAAATGCCAGCAGTTTCAAAATTTATCGATGGAACAGGCCCTGTTTTCTCAG
This sequence comes from Bacillus cereus group sp. N31, assembly GCF_016483245.1. NCBI lineage: Bacteria > Bacillati > Bacillota > Bacilli > Caryophanales > Bacillaceae > Bacillus > Bacillus cereus group sp. N31. The sequence goes on from NZ_JAEHCH010000014.1 coordinate 87,959, forward strand.
GTAACTTATTCCCGTTCTTATTTATTACGATTGCCTGTGGGGCGGTGTCTGGATTCCATGCGCTTGTTTCATCTGGTACGACGCCAAAAATGATTGAGCAAGAGGGGCATGCACAGCCAATCGGTTATGGAGCAATGTTGATGGAGTCGTTTGTAGCAGCAATGGCTATGATTGCGGCTTGTGTATTAACACCAGGAACTTATTTTGCAATTAACAGTCCGGCAGCACTTATCGGTACGGATGTATCTCAGGCGGCCCAAGTTATTTCTTCATGGGGATTTGCTATTACACCAAATGAATTAAAAGATCTTGCTGTAAACGTTGGAGAACAAACGATTTTATCACGTACAGGTGGCGCACCAACGTTAGCGATAGGTATGGCATATATTTTCTCACAAGTAATAGGTGGGACCGCAATGATGGCATTTTGGTATCATTTTGCCATTCTTTTTGAAGCACTATTTATTTTAACAACGATTGATGCAGGAACGCGTGTCGGTCGCTTTATGATTCAAGATATTTTAGGACATGTATATAAGCCGTTTGCGAAAACAGATTCTACATTAGCGAATGTAATAGCTACAACGTTATGTGTATTAGGTTGGGGATATTTCTTATACCAAGGAGTAATAGATCCACTTGGTGGAATTAATACATTATGGCCATTGTTCGGTATTGCAAACCAAATGTTAGCGGGTATTGCATTATTACTTGGGACGACAATTTTATTCAAAATGGGGAAAAAGGTGTATGTTTGGGTGACACTTATCCCGACTGTCGGATTGTTAATTGTAACAATGACAGCTGGTTATCAAAAGCTATTTCATGAAAATCCAAAAATAGGATTTCTATCTCATGCAAAGGTGTTTCAGGGAGCATTAGATGAGGGGAAAGTGTTAGCTCCAGCTAAAAATGTCGCTCAAATGAAACAAATTATTTTCAATGATTATATCGATGCCGCACTTTGTGGGATTTTTATGATAGTTGTAATCGCCGTATTAATTTCTGCAATTCGAATTTGGATTCAAGTATTAAGAAATAAGCCGATGCCGTTAAAAGAGTCACCATATATTCCTAGGGATGAAAGTGAGTCGAGGAATTATGCTTAAAAAACTACGGCAAGTATGGGGTAAAAGGAAACAGTTTATTAGTTTACTTGTAGGGGTACCAAGTTATGAAGCATATGTGGAGCATATGAAAAAGCATCATCCAGAAGAAGAGATTGTATGTCAGAAGCAATTTTTCGCTGAGGCGCAAGAAGCTAGATTTAATGCGAAAGGCGGCAAGATATCACGTTGTTGTTAATAAAAAAGGGACGAATCTTCGTCCTTTTTTATTTTTTGCTGTTTCACGTGGAACAGCAAAAATAAATAAAAAGCTTTGGGAATTATAGGGAGTTCGTATACAATAAAGTAAGGAAAGGGATAGACGAAAAAGTAGGGAGATTATTTTATGTTAAGGGATTTATTTGTAAACACAACAATCATTCTTTCCTTTATCTTTATTGGAGGTCAGCTTTTAAGAGATAGTCCATTAAAAGAAGGATTCTCTTTCTGGCAGAAATGTGTAGTAGGTATTTTTACTGGAATATTAGGTATATTACTAATGCATTTTGGTGTACATATTGAAGATATTATGTTGGATCTACGCTATCTAGCTGTTATTTTAGCAATTATAGTTGGAGGCCCGATAGCTAGTAGTATAACAGTTATTATGATTTTAATTACAAGGATAGTTTTTACTGAGTACTCTTTAGCCTCTGAATTGGCTTGCTATACAATTGTATTAAGTGGAATTGGTGTTATCTTTATTGCAAGAATGCAAATTTCCATTATGTTAAAGTTGATATGGTTACACGTATACTGCCTTTCTATTTTAGTAGTACCGATGTATATATTATTTAACGATATATCTGTAGTTGTACTGTATTTAATTTCAAGTATTACTACAGGCTACATAACATTCGTAAGTGCAAACTATGTTTTACAATCCAATGAGCTATTTCAAACGATGAAGCAATACGCAACGATAGACGCATTGACAGGTTTAGGAAACGTAAGGCAGTTTGATCTAGAGATGAATCATCATATTGGTAATAAACACATGGAAAATGATTCACTTTGTTTACTACTTATAGATATTGATCACTTTAAGTATGTAAATGATACGTATGGGCATCCTGCAGGAGACGAAGTGTTAAAACAAATAGGGTGTATTTTAAGAGGAATTTCAACATTTCCGGATTTGGTTTTTCGAAAGGGTGGAGAGGAATTTGCACTTTTGATACCGCAGAGGGGACTATCTTATGGTATTCATCTTGGGGAACAAATCCGTATAGCTGTTGAAAAACATTCATTTCAATTGTTAGATGGAACGAAAATAAAAATCACAGTGTCGGTAGGGATTTCAGAGTATAAAGGATCACAGGAACAGCTTATTCAAGCGGCTGATGACGCGTTATATTACTCAAAAAGAAATGGTAGAAATCAGGTCAATTCTGCATCTTAAAGGTAAGATGACCAGAAGATGTAAAGTTTATTAAAAAAACACCCACAGAGGGAACGTATTAGCTCTGCGGGTGTTTTTATTTATACGCTAGACAAGCTCTTTCGGTGCAACGAATTTACGATATGCACCATGATGAGTTGGTCCTACGTATTCGTTAATCTTGAATGAGTAACGAATAGCAGCTGTGATAAATTCTTTAGCAGTTTTTACTGCTTCTTTCACAGATTTTCCTTTTGCAAGTTCTGCTGTAATTGCAGCAGAATATGTACAACCAGCGCCGTGTGTGTTTGTAGTATCAATTTTTTCTGATTCTAGAAGATCGAATGTTTCTCCGTCATATAGGACGTCGATTGCAGTTTCTGTACCTAGTTTACTACCGCCTTTAATTAGGACGTATTTAGCACCTAAAGCGTGGATTTTCTTCGCTGCTTCTTTCATGTCCTCAAGAGAATTAATTTTCACGCCGCTTAATTGGTAAGCCTCAAATAAGTTTGGTGTTACAACTAATGCTTTTGGAACTAAAACGTCACGTAAGCAATCATTCGTTTCAGGATGTAATGCTTCATCTGCGCCTTTACATACCATAACAGGATCAACTACTACGTTTTTAAAATTATGCTTTTCAATTGTTTCTGCAACCATTTCAATAATTTCTACTGATCCAAGCATACCCGTTTTTAAAGCATCTACGCCAACACCTTCAATTGTTGTTTCTAATTGTGGTTTTAATGTAGAAGCTGGGATTGGGAATACGTTATGTGCCCAACCGTTATGTGGATCCATCGTTACGATCGTCGTAAGAGATGTCATTCCATATACGCCAAGTTCTTGGAATGTTTTTAAATCTGCTTGTATACCAGCACCGCCACTTGTATCAGAACCAGCGATAGTAAGTGCTTTATTTAATGTCATTATGAAATCCCCCTCAAGTGATATAATGAAAACTATGTTTTCACCATTATATCAATGTTACGAATAAGTACAAAGTGAAAAGTAGATGATTTACTTTAGAGGCGATTTAAAATCTTGTATGTAGGAGATTGAGCATGTTTCGAGATAATCGTACAAATGAATTAGTTATATTAAAAGAAATTGCAGAAACACTAAATACATCAAATGATACATATCATGTATTGCAAGCGGTGCTAGAAAAATTGCTAAGTGTAACAGGTTTGACGACAGGATGGATTTTTCTTGCGGATGAAAATGGGAAGTATACGAAGTTGATCGATTACCAGTTACCAGAGGCGCTGACATATGAAAACAAACGCCCGATGTGTGAAGGTGAATGTTGGTGTTTACGTGGATTTGTAGATGGGAAATTAGAACGAGCTGTTAACATTATTGAATGTAAAAGAATTAATAATGCAATTGAATACAATTGGGGAGATACAGAAGGAATTCTTCATCATGCTACAGTTCCTTTAAAAGCAGGAGGAGAAAAGTTTGGCTTATTAAATGTAGCGAGTCCAGGTAAAACACATTTTTCAGAAGAAGAATTAGTATTGCTCCAATCCGTTGCTTTCCAAATTGGGACGGCTTTAAAACGAACGAAATTATATGAAAATGAAAAACGAAGAGCACATTATTATGTGAAATTGGAACGTTTTATTCAAGATTTAAAAACAATTCATAGGTTTAATGTATTACCTGAAAAAGTTGTAAATCACGTAGGTGAAGTATTTCAATGGAATCAAGTGGCGTTTTTTATTAGAGAAGAAAAAGAATTATCTTTGCGAGCGTCTTTTAGTCCGGAAGAGTTACAAGAAGATGTAAAAGAAGCGGCAAAGAAGGCGCTAGTAAAAGGTGAATCGGTTCTTTTAAAACGTCAAATTGGTCATAATGTACATCTAAATGGAGCTGTTATTGCTACGCCAATACATATTCAAAGCCATGTATTTGGTGTTTTATGTGTAAGTTTAAATAATGGAGAATTTGATGTGAATACAATAGATGTAATCCAAGCGCTATCGAATCATATTTCGCTAATAATAGAGAATTTAAGATTAAACGAGCAGCGTCGTGAACTTGTACGAATGGAAGAAAGAAATCGATTAGCAAGAGATTTACATGATTCTGTTTCACAGAAATTATTTTCATTAACCTTTATGACAAAAGGTGCTGAGGCAGTTTTAAAAGGTCAAAACGAAAAAGTGGATCGATCTTTGCATGACATGCGTGAACTAGCGCAAGGGGCATTAAAAGAAATGAGGACATTAATTTGGCAGCTTCGTCCGGCAGGATTAGAAAAAGGATTATTACCTGCTCTAAAGCAGTACGGTGAAAACTTAGGATTGAAAATTAGGGAGCAAGTTACCGGTGTTCGTGACTTACCTCGTGTGGTAGAAGAGGCATTATGGCGCATTGGACAAGAAGCGTTAAACAATGTAAGTAAGCATGCAGGTGTAAAAGAAGCGACGGTTTATTTTACAGTGACTGAGAAAAATGTATCATTAGAAATAGTTGATCAAGGAAATGGCTTTGTAGAAAAAGATATAAAAGAGAAAAAATCACTCGGTATGACTACGATGCGTGAAAGAGTGGAATTAGTTAGTGGAACAATTAAAGTTGTAAGTAGCAAGAAACGAACGAGCATAAAAGTAAATGTACCATTATGATGTGAAAATGAGGGAAGTTTGTGAAAATAAAAGTATTGTTAGTTGATGATCATACAGTCGTTTTAAAAGGGTTAGCATTTTTCTTGAGTACACAGGAAGATTTAGAGTTAGTTGGAGAAGCAAATAATGGGAAAGAAGCATTAGTGAAAGTAGGAGAAACAAATCCTGATGTTGTACTAATGGATTTATATATGCCTGAAATGGATGGCGTTGAGGCGACAGCTTGTATAAAAAATGAATATCCAGATGTGAAAGTAATCGTATTAACTAGCTTTTCTGATCAGGCACATGTTTTACCAGCATTAAAAGCAGGAGCAAGTGGTTATATTTTAAAAGATGTAGAACCGGATCAACTTGTTGAAGCTATTAGAAGCGCATATAAAGGTAATATTCAATTACATCCCGATATTGCGAGCACCCTTATCTCTCAAACATTGCCTCAAGAAGAGAGGGCAGAGGAACATTTCGTTCATGTAGATGTATTGACAGCAAGAGAAAACGAAGTGTTACAACTATTAGCAAAAGGGATGAGCAATAAAGAAATTGCCTCTGTTTTAGTTATTACAGAAAAAACGGTTAAAGCACACGTAAGTAGTATTTTGAGTAAATTAAACTTATCTGATCGCACGCAAGCAGCATTATATGCAGTGAAAAATGGGATTGTATAAGACGAAAGTCGTAAGACCTAGTTCGCCTTTAGGAGGTGGACTTTTTTTATGGAAAAATACGTCTATGTGAGGACGAAATTGTCTTGATATAAAGATAAAATATGTTTGTAAGCAACAAAACAACAATTACAAGGGATACCTTTTTTAAAAACATATAACAACGTAAGAGTGAGTATTAGGAGGAAGAAATAATGGCAACAGTTTTATTCGTAAAAGCAAACAATCGTCCAGCGGAACAAGCAGTTAGTGTGAAATTATATGAGGCATTTTTAGCAAACTATAAAGAAGCACATCCAAATGATACAGTAGTAGAACTTGATTTATATAAAGAAGAATTACCATATGTAGGCGTAGACATGATTAATGGTACATTCAAAGCAGGTAAAGGATTTGATTTAACGGAAGAGGAAGCAAAGGCAGTAGCAGTTGCTGATAAGTACTTAAATCAATTTTTAGAAGCTGATAAAGTTGTTTTCGGTTTCCCATTATGGAACTTAACGATTCCAGCAGTATTGCACACGTATATTGATTATTTAAACCGTGCTGGTAAAACGTTTAAATATACACCAGAAGGTCCAGTTGGACTTATTGGAGATAAAAAAATCGCATTATTAAACGCACGCGGTGGCGTATATTCTGAAGGTCCAGCGGCTGAAGTAGAAATGGCTGTTAAATATGTAGCAAGTATGATGGGCTTCTTCGGTGCAACAAACATGGAAACAGTGGTTATTGAAGGACATAACCAATTCCCAGATAAAGCAGAAGAAATCATTACTGCGGGTCTTGAAGAAGCAGCTAAAGTAGCAAGCAAATTTTAATTGAAATTATAATCGCCACTCAAAGAAACAGCATTAACATAAACGTTAATGCTGTTTCTTTATATTTTTAACTCATCAGCAAGTTTTTCTAATTGACTTCGATCTTGTATATAATATGTTCGGCCTTCTTTTTTTAAATAATTTTGCTGGCAAAACTGGTTTAATACGTATAAAAGGTGACGATAACTGACGTTTAAGTATTCTGAGGCTTCGGTATGTTTTTCGGTATAGCAATTATTTTGTTCTGTTAATAGAACAAACGCCGCTAATCGATTTTCGAACGGATAACTATTGTTTTTTGCATAACTTTCTGTTCGGGCAATTGTTTTTTCGCCAATGAATTTGCATAGTTTCTGTAAAAAGGTAGCATCTTGCAATAAAAGATGCTGACAATCTTTAAGAGGAAGTGCTAAGTAAATACAATCATCGATTACCTCAACTGCTTTAGTAAAGGATTCTACACCAATTAATCCTAATTCTCCAATGAACGAAGGTGCTTGAATAAAGTTAATTAATGAAACCTTTCCGTTTTTATGACTCATATATATTTTTGCTTTCCCAGAAATTAAATAATAAAGATAAGGGAAATCACCCCCTTCAGTACATATCTTTTCTTTCTTTTGAAAGGAATGTAGCTCAGCATACGGTAAGACATCAAAAGAAAAAAGAGTGTGGAGATTGTAAGTTTGCATGTAATGAGAAATTTCTTCGTTGTTTTTGCTGACTTTCATATTTTCACCTCATATTTAGTATGAGATATCTCCTATTATTTTTACAAGAAAGAATGATACGATTTACTTAAATTTGTTTTTGTAGAAAAGAGAGGGTGAGGGGTTTATGAAAAAATATAAAACATTGTTGTTTGATGTAGATGATACACTGTTAGATTTCCAGAAGACGGAGAAAGTGGCATTACGTATGCTTTTTGAGGAGAAAGGGATTCCTCTAACTAGTGAGATTGAAGCGCGTTATAAAAAAGTTAATAAAGGTCTTTGGGATGTTTTTGAAAAAGGCGAAATCAACCGCGATGAAGTTGTAAATACACGGTTTTCCATTTTATTCAAAGAGTACGGGGAAGAAGTAGATGGGATATTATTCGAAAATAATTACCGTAGCTACTTAGAAGAAGGAAATCAACTCATACAAGGTGCATTTGAATTTATAAATCAAATTCAAAATGAGTATGATTTATATATAGTGACAAACGGCATTTCTAAGACGCAAGATAAACGTTTACGTAATGCAGGGTTACATTCATTGTTTAAAGGTATTTTTGTTTCTGAAGATACAGGTTTTCAAAAGCCGATGAAAGAGTATTTTGATTATGTTTTTGAACGGATTCCTAACTTTGCTTCTGAGGAAGGGCTTATTATTGGGGATTCATTAAGCGCCGATATTAAAGGTGGATATGTAGCGGGAATTGATACTTGTTGGTTTAATCCAGAAAAGAAATTAAATGATAGCGAGATTGTGCCAACATATGAAGTGCATAGTTTTGAAGATTTATACGCTCTATTGAAGCGGCATGTGTAACAAAAATAGGCAGTGGAATTTTTGTCCCTACTGCCTACTTTTATTAATTTGTAGTTTCGTTCCGTTTAGGAAGCGGAAATGCATTACCAATCGCTGCTGCCCCGAGCATTGGTAATAGTAAATTAAGCGGGAAAAACATAAGTAATAGCAAAGTTATAGCTATTGGCTTTCGTAACGCATAGCTCGAAATCGCTGTCGTTACGATGGCCACAGATGCTACTGGATCTATAGGAAGAATAGAAGCTATAGCGTATCCAATACTTGACCCTGAAAATATAATTGGGAAAATATGTCCACCACGCCACCCCGTATTTAAACAAACGGCAGTAATGCATAGCTTTAAAACTCCTGAAAGAAGTAGTATCCAAAAGGATAAATGCCCCCATTCAACAACTAATTCTTTTAATTGATGTTCCCCTGAAAATAATGTGTACGGAAGAAAAGTGCCTACAATTCCTAATAAAATACCACCGATAATTCCAAGTGTAATTTTGTACTTTGTAAAAGGATGAATTAACTTCTCTAATATGAATTCTAATTTGAAATAAAAGAAACCAATTATAGCACCAATACTAGCAAGCGGGAGAAATGCGATCCATTCATTGAAAGAAAGTGAACCTTCTCCAAAATCAACAATAAAGGATCCTCGATTATCGAGTTTACTCAGTAGTAAATAAACAGAAAAACCTGCAAAAGTAGTAGTTAAGTATACAATTGCTTTTTTTCTTTTAGAAAATTCGTTAATTTGCTCACTCTCATTTTCATTTGGGGCCAAGTAACCGAATAATGGTGCATTAAAAATGACACTTAAAGTAGCACCAATTCCAACCTCTGTTAGTTCATTCATTCCCTTTAAAGCAAATTTAAAGCGATCACCAACCCATGTGCAAAGTCCGCCAATAATTCCAACAAGTGCGGCTTCTGGACCGAGACTAGCCCCAAATATTAAGACAATAATCGCAGTTAAAGTAGCTTGATGGACAAAACGGTATTCAATCCTACCTGTTTTTTTATATTCATCCATAACCTCTGGCATAAGACGTGGATATGTACCAAAGTATTTTTGTGATAAACCAACAAGAATCCCGCCGATTGTGGTTACGCAAAGGGTGTAATAAGGGGGGGAAGAGAAAACGCTAGGTAAATAACCCCAAATAAAATGGATTCCGATATTTATCGTAACTAAAAATAGCCAGACTGTAGCGCCTACTATGGATCCTAGAAGAATGCCATATAAGACGATTATATAATGCATGTCTTTTGTATTTGTCATGTTATACCTCCGTTATGCAAGTCTTAGTAGGAAAAGGTTGCAGATGTTAGTGTGAAATGGATTGAATATGTATAGTATCTTTTTGAGAGGATTGCTTATTCAACATGTAGGGCGATTTTTTGAATTTATAGTTTAAGTTACTTATTTAATTTTATAGATTGATTTGAGTTTTTTAAAGGTCTTTTTTGAAATAGAATGGAATATATTTCTTTTGTTGCTTTCTATAAAACTGTTAACATTTATTTTAGAACATTCGGAAAAATCGATTGACATTAGGAAATTATTGCTATAAAATCAACGGTAATTGCATAGTCTTATCAAGAAAAGGTGGAGGGACAGGCCCGATGAAACCTTGGCAACAGCCGTATAACGGAATTGTGCCAAATCCTGCAGGTAATAATCCTGAGAGATAAGAAAGAGCCTTTAGAGCGTGTTTTTAAACTGCTCCTTTCTTATTTTCAGGAAAGGGGCAGTTTTTTATTTTGTATAAAAGAAAGGAGAATGAGAGATGGGAGAATCATGGGGAAAAGGAACGATTTGTGTGCAAGGTGGCTATACACCAAAGAATGGTGAACCACGTGTTTTGCCGCTTTATCAAAGTACAACGTATAAATACGATACGTCGGATGATTTAGCAGCACTATTTAATTTAGAGGCAGAAGGATATATATATACGCGTATTGGCAATCCTACTCTAGCTGCATTCGAGCAGAAGTTATCAGATTTAGAAGGCGGTGTAGGAGCGGTTGCAACAGCTTCTGGGCAGGCAGCCATTATGCTAGCAGTTTTAAATATTTGTAGTAGTGGAGATCATCTTCTTTGTTCTTCAACAGTTTATGGGGGGACGTTTAATTTATTTGGAGTAAGTTTACGTAAGCTTGGCATTGATGTTACGTTCTTTAATCCAAATTTAGCAGCAGATGAAATTGTGGCACTTGCTAATGATAAGACGAAACTCATCTATGCAGAATCGTTAGGAAATCCAGCAATGAACGTTTTAAATTTCAAAGAATTTTCAGATGCAGCCAAAGAGCTGGAAGTACCTTTTATCGTTGATAACACATTAGCGACTCCTTATTTATGCCAAGCGTTCGAACATGGAGCAAATATTATTGTTCATTCTACGACGAAATATATTGATGGGCATGCAAGCTCTTTAGGTGGCATTGTAATTGATGGAGGAAATTTTGATTGGACAAAAGGGAAATATCCTGAGCTTGTTGAACCAGATCCAAGTTATCACGGCGTAAGCTATGTTCAAAACTTTGGGGCAGCAGCTTATATTGTGAAAGCACGTGTTCAGCTGTTAAGAGACTATGGAAATTGTATGAGCCCATTCAATGCGTATATTAGCAATATTGGCTTAGAAACACTGCATTTACGAATGGAGCGTCATAGCGAAAATGCTCTCGCAGTTGCCAAGTGGCTTGCTAACCATGAACGTATTGAATGGGTGAGTTATCCGGGGTTAGATAGTAATGAAAATTACTCGTTAGCACAAAAGTATTTGAAAAAAGGTGCTAGTGGAGTTTTAACTTTCGGTATTAAAGGTGGATTAGAAGCAGCAAAAGAATTTATCGCAAATGTAAAACTAGCGACTCTCGTAACGCATGTAGCTGATGCAAGAACTTGTGTTATACATCCTGCTAGTACGACGCATAGACAATTAAGTGCTGAAGATCAGCGTTTAGCTGGTGTTACATCTGATTTAATTCGTTTATCGGTTGGTATAGAAGATGTTTCTGATATTATTGCAGATTTAGAAGCGGCATTAGTCGGAGGCAAACAACATGCCGATCATAATTGATAAAGACTTACCAGCTCGTAAAGTATTGCAAAAAGAAAATATTTTTGTAATGACGAAGGAACGAGCAGAAACACAAGATATTCGGGCATTGAAAATTGCTATATTAAATTTAATGCCAACGAAGCAAGACACAGAGGCACAATTACTTCGATTAATTGGAAATACACCATTGCAATTAGATGTTCATTTGCTTCATATGGAATCACATCTGTCTCGTAATGTAGCGCAGGACCATTTAACAAGCTTTTATAAAACGTTTCGTGATATTGAAAATGAAAAATTTGATGGACTCATTATTACAGGAGCACCAGTTGAAACTCTTTCTTTTGAAGAAGTAGATTATTGGGAAGAGCTTAAACGTATTATGGAGTATTCAAAAACGAATGTAACATCTACGCTTCATATTTGCTGGGGGGCACAGGCTGGTTTGTATCATCATTACGGCGTTCCGAAGTATCCCCTTAAGGAAAAAATGTTCGGTGTATTTGAACATGAAGTCTGTGAGCAACATGTGAAACTGTTACAGGGGTTTGATGAGTTGTTTTTTGCCCCACATTCCCGTCATACAGAAGTACGAGAGAGTGATATTAGAGGGGTGAAAGAATTAACGTTGTTAGCAAACTCTGAAGAAGCTGGTGTTCACCTTGTTATTGGGCAAGAAGGAAGGCAAGTTTTCGCCCTCGGACATAGTGAATATAGTTGTGAGACGTTAAAACAAGAATATGAACGAGATCGTGACAAAGGGTTAAATATTGACGTGCCAAAAAATTATTTTAAACATAATAATCCAGATGAAAAGCCGCTTGTTAGGTGGAGGAGTCATGGGAATTTATTATTCTCTAATTGGTTGAATTATTACGTGTATCAAGAAACCCCTTATGTATTGTAAAAAAAGATTGTGTAACACGTGGCAACGTTTTCTTTGTAAGGATTACTCTTTATTTTTCCGAATGTTCAAAATACATTGTTTTTCAGATTTTTTACTCATATAATTTCATCTAAACACAATTTTTGAGGGGTGGACAGTATTATGAAAGAAATTCAGGTTGGTCTATTAGGTCTTGGGACAGTTGGTAGCGGTGTAGTTCGTATTATTACAGATCATCAAGAGCGACTTATACACCAAGTGGGTTGTCCAGTGAAGGTAACGAAAGTATTGGTGCAAAACATTGAGAAAGAGAGAGAGGTAGAGGTACCTTCTACTCTATTAACACAAAATGCAAATGAAATTTTAGATAATCCAAATATTGATGTTGTCATCGAAGTGATGGGTGGCATTGATGATGCAAAGGCATATATTTTACAAGCTTTACAAAGTGGGAAGCACGTTGTGACTGCAAATAAAGATTTAATGGCGTTACACGGAGCGGAACTATTAGCAGTAGCAAAGGATAATAAGGCTGATTTGTTTTATGAAGCAAGTGTAGCTGGAGGAATCCCGATTTTGCGAAGCATCGTAGAAGGACTTTCTTCAGATCTTATTACGAAAGTAATGGGAATTGTAAATGGAACGACAAATTTTATTTTGACGAAAATGTCAGATGAAGGGAGAGCATATAACGACGTGTTAAAAGAAGCCCAACAACTTGGATTTGCAGAAGCAGATCCAACATCAGATGTAGAAGGTTTAGACGCGGCAAGAAAAATGACGATTTTAGCTACTCTCGGTTTCTCTACAAACGTAGAGCTTGGAGATGTGAAAGTAAAAGGAATTACTTCTATTACAGAAGAAGATATTGAATATAGTAAGAGCTTAGGTTATACAATTAAATTAATTGGTCTTGCAAAGAGAGATGGCGAAAAATTAGAGGTTACAGTTGAACCGACTTTACTTCCCAATACACATCCTCTTGCGGCAGTGCAAAATGAATATAATGCTGTGTATGTGTACGGTGAAGCGGTAGGAGAAACGATGTTTTATGGGCCGGGAGCAGGAAGCTTACCGACAGCAACAGCGGTTGTTTCGGATTTAGTTGCTGTGATGCAAAATATTAGACTAGGGGTAACAGGAAATAGTGCTGTAGTCCCGCAATATCAAAAGGTATTAAAGGAGCCAGACGAAATTGTCGTGAAAAAGTTTTTAAGACTTCATGTAAAAGACGAAATTGGTGTATTTGCAAAAATTACATCATTGTTCTCTGAGCGTGGTGTTAGCTTTGAAAAGATTATTCAAATGCCGCTCGAAGAGAAAGGGAAAGCAGAAATTGTAATTGTAACGCATCGTGCTTCTCTTGCGGATTACGAGTACATTCTACATACATTGCAAGGGTATGAAGAAATTGATTGTGTGAAAGCAAATTATCGAATTGAAGGGGATGCTAAGTAGTATCTCTTATCATAAAGTGAAACGGGGTGTCCATCCCAAGTTGATCATTAGTCTTCACCAATCGGGCATTTAGGGGAAGTTATCTCCCGCCTAACTTCTTTGCCTTTGCTGGACTTTGAGGTGGGAGTTTTACTGCCCACAAATAACGGGATAAAATAAAAAAGAGCCTATTAAGCAGCTTGCTTAATAGGCTCTTTTTTATTTAAAATCTGCGTACCAATTTGAATAAATGCTTGAATGATCCAACCTGTTGTAAAGGATAAGATAATTGTTCCAAAATAGATGGGTCCATCTAATAAGAAGCTTAATGTTAAAAATAGAAAAGCCAATGAAATCTCTGTTTTTCTAAACGTCCATTTTCTCTTCTCAGCAACTGTTAAAACGAAAGCTTCTTGAGGTGCTGCGCAAAGGTTTGTTGAGACATAAAGGCCAATGCCAGCTCCGACAAATAGATTTCCACAAATAAGTGTTATATATTTTGGAAGAGAGCGGATAGCGTCCATAATAATTGTAATGGAACCAATCCAGTCAACAAAAAGAGAAATAAGAATCATCGTTACAATTGTGCCGATTGTAATTTGTTTTTTATTCCAAAAGAGTACGATAAGTGTAAAAGCAAAGTTAATCATGAAAATCCAAAAACCAATACTTATCCCGAAATTTTGATATAGTGCAATAAAGAAGGAATCGTAAGGGCTAAGTCCAAAGGAAGTAATTGTCGTCATCATATTAATACCGATGGCGAGAATGAGTAAACCGCCAATAAAAAATATATATTCTAATTTGAATCGAAGCATAGTTGCATATCCTTTCTAAATGTATTTGCTAGGAAAGGATATATTGTGGAAAGCTTACCAGGTCAAGTGAGAATTTTTGAGGGGAAGGGGAAAATGAGATGACGAATATAAGAAAGATTGCTGAACTTGCCGGGGTATCGGTTTCAACCGTTTCACGTGTACTAAATAATCATCCATACGTGAATGAACAGAAACGAAAAGAAATTTTAGCGATTATAGAGGAATTGAATTATACGCAAAATGTGAACGCGATTCATTTAGTGAAAGGAAAAACGAATGTAATTGGCGTTTTATTGCCACACGTAAATGATCAATATTATAGTGCTATTATTGAGGGGATATCAAAAGAAACGGCAAAGAATAATTATAATATGATGCTTTGCCAGACAAATTACAGCGAAGAAAGAGAACTAGAAATTTTACATATGTTAAAAATGAAAAAGCTTGATGGGGTTATTATATGTTCCCGTGCCAATAGTAAGGAGAAACTTGAAGAATATACGAAATTCGGCCCGATTGTTATGTGTGAAGAAATAGATTCGAAATGCATTTCAAGTGTGCATATTGATTACTACAAAGTATTTTCGCATGGGATGAAAAGCTTAATAGATGTCGGTCATACACGTATTGGATATTGTATTGGAAGAAGTAATAGCATTAATAGCCAAAGACGAAAAAAGGCGTATGCAGATTCGCTTCAACAGAGTACCGTAACACCGTTAGAGACTTGGAAATTTGAAGAGTGTTTTACGGTGGAAGATGGACGTAACGTAATCAGAGAATGGGCTCGTATGTCTGTAAAACCGACGGCGTTTCTTGTATCTTGTAATCATATTGCAGCGGGAATGGTAACAGAAGCAAAAAAACAAGGAATTCGAATTCCAGAAGATATGACGATTATCGGATGTGACGATCAAGAGGTAGCAGATATATTAGGTATAACAACAATTTCCCATCCTAGTAAAAATGTCGGGATAAAAGCGTTTGAATTATTATATGAAAAGATTAATGCAGAGAAATTAGATGTGAAACATATAGAGTTATTACCAAAGTTAGTAAATAGAGAAACGACGTGATAGGGAAGGTGTGAAAATCGCTTTTCAAAATTTCGTTTGGTATAATTATGGACAATCTAAGAGGGCTAAAAGGGGTTTTGACATGAGATCAAAAGTAGTAAAAGTAATCCTACTCATTACAATTGCATCTTTTTGTTTATTTGCATATGGCTTTGTTTCAGGTGTAAATGATGTATTAAATCCGAAAGCTTCAAGTTTAATTAAGAAAACGGATGTAGTAGCAAAAGAGAAAAAGAAAACGGGAACATTGCAAGTCGTTAGTTTAGGTGATTCGTTAACGCGCGGCGTCGGTGATAAAGAAGGCATTGGCTATATTGGACGAATGAAAGAAGATTTACAAAAAGATTATAAGCAAAAGGTTGCACTAACTAACTTGGCAGTGAGTGGTGCGAAAATGCCTGATTTATTAAAACAAATTGAAAGCAGCGGTGCTCAATATTCAATTAAGCAAGCAGATGTGATCGTTTTAACAATTGGCGGAAATGATTTATTTCCAGGCTGGGAATCGCTTGGAAAGATAGATTTAGAAACATACCGTCCTGATACGGAAACGTTCCAAAATGAAGCTAAGAAAATTATAGAACAAATTCGTAAGTTAAATACAGATAGCCCTATTTTTTGGCTAGGTTTATATAATCCTTTTGAAGATGTAGAAGATTTAAAAGGGTCTTCAAACATTGTTGTGGATTGGAACGCTTCTTTAGAGAAGTTAGCGTTAAATGATAAAAATGTATATATTACACCGACATTTGATTTATTCCAAAACCGTGGAAAAGATTTATTATACTCTGATCATTTTCACCCGAATGAAGTAGGGTACACACATATGGCAGAACGATTAGTTCAAAATGTTGTGAGTAAGTTAAAACTAGAACAAGGAGGGGTAAAATGACGACGATACTTTCCGTGCGAGACTTGAAGAAGGTAATTGGAAAGAAGACTCTTGTAGAGAATATTTCCTTTGATGTAAAGCAAGGAGAAGTGTTCGGGTTCCTAGGACCGAATGGTGCTGGAAAGACGACTACCATTCGAATGTTAGTCGGATTGATTAAGGCGACAGAAGGTACGATTTCTATCGGTGGTTATTCGATTAAGGAAAATTTCAGAGAAGCGATGCGTCAAATTGGGAGTATCGTTGAAAACCCAGAACTGTATACATATTTAACAGGATGGGAAAATTTAAAGCAATTTGCTCGTATGTTAGGTGATATATCAGATGAACGTATTATTGAAATTGCTCAAATGGTTCATTTGGATGAAAGAATTCATGACAAGGTAAAAACGTACTCACTCGGTATGAAACAGCGCCTTGGAATTGCGCAGGCGCTCCTTGGGAATCCAAAGTTGCTCATATTAGATGAGCCAACGAATGGTTTAGATCCAGCTGGGATTAGAGAACTTAGAGAATTTATACATAAGCTTGTGAAAGAAGAAAATATGAGCGTGTTTATTTCAAGTCACTTGCTAAGTGAAGTACAAATGATATGTGATCGTGTCGCAATTATTCATAAAGGAAAAATGATAACAGTTGCCAAGGTTGAAGAGTTAATTAAAACAGCAAGTGATCGTGTAGAATGGATTGTTACACCAATTTCTAAGGCGAAAGATATGCTAGAAGCGGCCGAGGAAGTAAGAGAAGTGAGTGTAGAAGGCGAGCGATTACTATGCCGCATGGATATTGCATCTATAAGTAGTTGGAATAAACACTTTGTAGAAAATGAGATAGATGTGCATAGCGTTAAGGAGCTTGTATTTACGCTAGAAGATTTATTTATTGAACTCACAAGGGGTGAGCAGCATGCGTGAATTTGCGAATCTAGTTTTAAATGAATCAGAAAAGATTTACCGTAAGAAACGTATTTTTGTTGTCATGCTTATTTTAGCAATATTAATCCCGCTTTTTGTGTATGCGCAGTATCGTGAAATAGAAACGACACAAAAAAGACTCGGTACAACGGATTGGAAAGTTTCATTACAACAGCAAATTGTTGATTCTCAGAACCGGTTGAACAATTCTAGGTTGCCAGAAGAATGGCGTGATTGGTTAAAAGTAAGAGTTGAGCAACAACAATATTATTTAGATCATGATATTAACCCGATGGCGCCGGGCGCACCGACTTTTGTCAGAGCATTTATTGAACAAGGAATTACATTGTTTATTCCGCTTCTCGTGATGATTGTCGCTATTGATATCGTTTCGGGAGAACGAAGTGATGGGACGATGAAGATGTTACTTACGCGGCCGATTCGGCGCTGGAAAATACTACTTAGTAAATACGTGACGATGTTATTTTTCATTTCGCTCATACTGCTTCTTGTAGGTTTGTTTGCTTACATATTATCAGGGCTTGTATTTGGGTACTCGGGATGGAATTTACCTGTTTTAACTGGATTTGTCATTGATAAGGAAACGTTAAATACGAATTTTGTACATCTTATTCCGCAGTGGCAATATATTTTAATGGCGTACGGATTAGCTTGGTTTGTTGCTATCGTTGTCGGAACTATATCGTTTATGGTTTCTGTTTTAATTCGCAATACACCAGCTGGTATGGGTGTTATGTTAGCTGCATTAATTGCAGGTGGTATTTTAAGTTCATTTGCAACGTCTTGGGAAGGCGCAAAATATATTTTTAGTGTGAACCTATCATTAACGGATTATTTATCAGGAAAATTACCTGCATTACAAGGTTTATCGATGGGATTTTCTTTGATGAATTTAACTGTTTGGGCAGTTGTTTCCCTTATTATTTCGTTCATAGTATTTACAAAACAGGATATGTTGAATTAATTAGACAGGAAGTGACAGTATGGAAAATGTTTTAAAAAATGATTGGGGGCCGTTATTGGCACCAGAATTTGAGAAAGAATATTATCGCGAATTGGCTAATTTTTTGAAAGAAGAATACAGTACACATGTTGTTTATCCAAAGATAGAAGATATTTTTAACGCTCTAGAGTATACAAGTTATGAAAATACAAAGGTCGTTATTTTAGGACAAGATCCATACCATGGACCGGATCAAGCGCATGGTTTAAGCTTTTCTGTGCAACCCGGTATTAAAACGCCACCGTCGTTGTTAAATATGTATAAAGAACTTCGAGATGAATATGGGTATGACATTCCAAATAACGGTTATTTAGTAAAGTGGGCAGAGCAAGGAGTTTTATTATTAAATACTGTATTAACAGTTCGGCAAGGTGAAGCAAATTCTCATAAAGGAAAAGGATGGGAGCATTTCACTGATCGTGTAATTGAGCTATTAAATGAACGTGAAAAACCAGTTATTTTCATATTGTGGGGACGCCATGCACAGGCGAAGAAGAAGTTAATTACGAATCCAAATCATCATATTATCGAATCTGTACATCCAAGCCCATTGTCAGCAAGACGTGGTTTCTTTGGAAGTAAGCCGTACTCTAAAGTAAATACGATTTTAGCTAATATGGATGAGAGAGAAATTGATTGGGAAATTCCAAATTTATAAATAGAAAAGGTAGTTAACAGTCGTTAACTACCTTTTTGTTATTGTTGTTCGTTCTTTAATTTTGCATCTAGTACAAAAGTACCAAATGGGATAACTGATGAAACGAATGCCCCAAGTGCCCATAAAATTGATTTACGGTGTACGATTGTTACTTGAATGACTGCAAAGATGAATAGAATAAATAGAACACCATGAGCCATGCCTGTAATTTTAACAGCTGTTGCAAATCCTGCGAAGTATTTCAATGGCATTGCTACAAATAATAGTAATAGGAAAGAAATCCCCTCAACTAGTCCAATTGCTCTTAATCGTCCGATTGGTGTAGATAACATGTAAAGTAGCCTCCTTTAACGTATGCTTGTTTATAGTAAATTTGTATTCTTTTTCAAAATAAAATAGTCTATTTTGTTTCATTATATACAAAAAGAAAGTTTACACTACGAGAATAGGGCAAAGTTCAAAATATAGTCACAAAAGCACGAGAATTTAAATAAAAACCTATTTGAAGTGTTTGACTTCAAATAGGTTTTATGAATGAAAATATTAAACAAGTACTTCTGTTTTTAAAACGAATTTCTCTACAACTTTTGCAACGCCATCGTTCATATTTGTATCTGTTACATAGTTTGCAATTTCTTTAATATCATCAGGTGCATTGCCCATTGCAACGCCAAGACCAGCAAATTCAATCATTGCTTGGTCGTTATAGCTATCGCCCATTGCGATAACTTCTTCACGCTTAATGCCAAGCTTTTGGATCAGTTTGTTTAAGCTCGTTCCTTTTGTAACACCGGCTTCTGTAAATTCTAAGAAGAATGGTTTCGAACGCATCACGCTTAATTGGCCTTCTAGTTGTTTTTGTAGTTTCTTTTCAACTTCAACAAGACGTTCAGCCTCTTTATTCATTAATACTTTTACTACCGGCTCTTTAACTGCGGCTTTAAAGTCATCTACTACAACAATTGGCATACCAGTAATATCGCCCTCAATTTCAGTATAAGGGTTATTTTCTTCCGTTACGATATCATCGCCCATATAAGTATGAATCCATACATCTTCAGTTTTACTAATTTCAAATAGGTTGTGAACGATTTCAGGAGATAGCGTACTACTAAAGATTTCTTCGTTTGTTTTACAGTTAATAATTTTTGCACCATTAAAAGATAGAATGAAACTGCCGTATTCTTCTAAACGAAGTTCTTTGGCTACATTGCGCATACCAAACGTTGGACGTCCAGAAGCAAGTACAACCTTTACCCCTTGCTCTTGTGCAGTCATTAAAGCTTCTTTCGTACGAGGTGAAATAGTATGGTCATCACGTAATAAAGTATCATCTAAATCTAAAACAATCATTTTATAAGTCATATAGAAAATTCCTTTCTTTAATTGAAATCAAAATACATGTTCATGAAGATGTTGAGGAATAATAGTAAGACATCAAACCTCTTTGAAAAGAAGTAGATAAATTATTATGAGTGTGTTGCTCATAATATTGGTTAATAATCATTGGGGATGAATAAAACCCCAATGATTAAAGTTTGATTTTATCGTAACAACTCTAAAGGTAGAGTGCAATAATGGAAGTTTTCCAATTTAAGATATTTGTTTTGCCGTGGAACGAGAAAATAGTATTTCTAGCAAGATTGCCATTACAGATCCAAGAACGAGACCATTACTTAAAAAAGATGCTAGAAATGGTGGAAGTGTGGAATATGCTCCTGCTGGAACAAACATAACTCCGACTCCTGTAAAGATTGAAAGACCGGCTACTTTAAATAATCGTTCTTTATCCTGGACAGTTTCGTATTCTCGAAAGGCGAGGCCAATCATGCTTGCGAATACAGGATAAATAGCGGCATAACCAACTGCAACAGGGATTGCTGCAAAGAATGAAGTGATCTTTGGGAATATACTAACGGCAATAATAAAGCTTGATCCTAATATAAATGGAAGGCGTTTATAAATATTAGTCGTTGCAATAAATCCTGCTGATCCAGAAATGGCAACAGGTCCAATAGCTGAAAATAGACCGCCTAGCAATTGATTTATTCCCGTTATAATGCCAGCTTGTTTAAATCGATCTGGAGCTGCATCTGTTTCGTACTTAGAAACAACCTTTTGTACAACACGAATACTTGCTAACATATTTGTTAGAAGTAATAGTGTAACGAAAATGACTGTAATTGCCATGTTCCATTCAACGCGAGGCATTCCGAAAACGAATAGAGATGGAAGACGGATTATGTCTGTTACAGGTGTTACAGGATTAGATAATCCGAAGCATGCAAATAAAATCCAGCCGCAGACAATACTGAAGAGAACGGAATATTGTCCAATAATAGGTAGCTTCATAATGAAAAAGGATAGTAAAATAACAATGAGTGAAAGAATAAATACTTTTGGTTGTACTTCTGTATGTTGTCCATCAAGACCAAACATTCCTTTTAAGAAGGAGCCACTGAGTTGCGTGACAAGAAGAAATAAATATGTTCCAATAACTGTCGGTGTAAAGTAGCGAACTAGTTTATCAATGAGTCCAAAAACGCTAAGAATAATGCAAATAATACCGCTTAATAAGAAAGCATATTGAAGAACTTTAAGTGTCTCATTGCTTGATCCAAATAATATGACGCCTAAACTTGCGTAAAGGGAGAAAATTCCCCACCAAAGGCCAGCAGGACCTTCTTGAATAGGAAGTTTATGCCCAAATATAGCTTGCAAGAGACCAGCAAAGCCTAGAACAAATAATGTTCTTTGTACGAATGCGATAGCTTCAGCGCCATCAAGACCATAACTAGTTGCGACACTAATTGGTACAATAAGGCTTCCCGCTAAAATAAATAGTGCCCATTGTAAGGCGGAAAGAAATGTCTTCATTATATCAACCTCTTTCATAGATTCCGTATCTAGTATATACGTATTTTATTTCCACTGGCAAAGATTGTAGATAGAGAAAAGAGTTGAAACACGATATGAATGCACGTAAGCAATTATGGATAGCTGTTGTATGTATGACCTTTGTTGTAATTTTAGGAACACTAGGATTTATGACAATTGAAGAGATTAGTTTGTTTCAAGCATTTTGGATGACGATGATTACTGTATTGACTGTTGGATACGGAGATGCCGTTCCTGTAACGCAAGCAGGGAAAGTATTTGCGCTCCTTATTATTCCTGTTGGTGTTGGTATTGTTACATATGCAATTGGAGTAGTGGCAGCTATAATTATTGAAGGGAATTTATTTCATGCAGTGCGGAGGAAGAAGATGGATAAACAAATAGCACAGTTACAAAATCACATTATAGTATGTGGTTGCGGTAGAGTGGGGCTTCAAGTTGTACACGAATTGCAAGAAAAGAAAATTCCATTTGTTGTTGTCGATAAAGATGAAAGCATATTAGAGAAGGAAAAGCTTTTGTATATACATGGAGATGCGACGGAGGATCAAGTTTTACATCATGCTGGAATTTCAAAAGCGGCTGGTTTAGTTGCTATTGTTGCAAATGATGCTGAAAATGTATTTATTACATTAACGGCAAGAGGATTAAACGATGCAATTAAAATTGTAGCAAGAGCGGAAAAGCAAGAAACCGAAGAAAAATTAAGGCGTGCTGGTGCAAATAAGGTTATTAATCCATCTAGTATGGCAGGAATTCATATTGCAAAAGGTATTGCGAATCCGCTAACAGTTCATTATATTGATACAGTACTGTATGGAATAGAGCAATCATTTGTAATTGAAGAAATTTCAGTCGGAAACGATTCTATCTTAGTCAATAAATCGTTACTAGAGAGTGATGTGAGAAATCAATTTGATGTAACAATTTTAGCGATTTTGAGAAGTGGGGATATTATACATAATCCGACGGGGCAGGAAAAATTGCAAGAACATGATATGATAATAGTATTTGGTTCAGTAGAGAAGCTGGGGCAATTTGAGAAAGAACTACAAAGTACGAGGTGATAAGGAATGCAAATATCGAGCGATAAGATTTTAAATAAAATGGCGAATGAAATTGCAAAGGCAAAAAGTAGTGAAGGACAAAAATCAAAAGATCATTTATTAGTTGTGCGTGCTTTATGCGATTTACTATTAGATGAACAGGTTGAATCTTCTACGTATAGAGAGCCGCAAATTCAATCGCAAGTAATTAGATCGCAGCCTATAACAACAGTTCAACCAGTCCAACCAGTTATACCGGTTTCTGGAGAACCTGTGTATATAAAAGAAGAAGGTGCAAATGGTAATTCTTTATTTGATTTTTAAGGATTAAATCGTTTGGCTTATATGAAAAAATTGCTTATGATAAAAGTAAAAAAGGGGAATTAAGATGAAAATTTTCTTTTTACTAGGTTGTATTGCAGCGGGGCTATCTGTTGCGTTAGGAGCCTTTGGGGCACATGGTTTAGAAAATAAAATTTCTGCGAAAATGTTAGAGGTTTGGAAAACAGGTGTTACATATCAAATGTTTCATGCAGGTGGACTATTCGTAGTTGCTCTATTGATGGATAAGATTCAATCATCACTTTTAACTACTGCTGGTTGGCTTATGGTAGCTGGGATTATTATGTTCTCAGGTAGTCTTTACGCACTAAGTACGACAGGTATTAAGTTCTTTGGTCCAATTACACCTCTTGGTGGTGTAGCGTTTATTGTGGCGTGGATTTTAGTAGGAACTGCAGTAGTAAAAGGGTTATAAAAAAACAAAAGCTGGCATTTGCCAGCTTTTTTTTATGGTCTCGGAGCATAAGATGCTTGTTGACTAGGTAAATACGTAATCTCTTCTGGGAATTCTACATAATCTAAGTAGATCATTAATAGTAAAAAACGTTTCCCTGATTGTGGTTCACTAATAACGATATGATCACGTCCGGCCGCTTCGATAATCCCTGTATAAGATTGTGTACCGAGCGAGCTACCACGCTCATAAGTCATTACAACTGTAGCTTGCTTTCCTTTATTTAAGCGAAGAATGTTTTCAATGTATGATTGCTCGAGCGGTAACATCCCTTGAGAAACTGCAAGTTGAGCCTGAGCAGCTTGTTGTTGCATTGCTTGCTGTTGTTGCTGTTGCTGCGCGGTCATTTGTTGTGGTTGTACGTAAGTGCCTGATGGTTGATAAAAACCTGTTCCATAGTACGGGTTTTGTTGCTGTGCCATTCAAAAATCCCTCCTCATTTTCATTCCCTAATATACGCTTGGACAGTCTCCGGCAGATGGCTGGAAGAAGCAGTGCTTTTTAAAGCGACCAGAATTTTGTTGGTCATACCAAGTTGGCGGACAAGGACCTTCAGGTCTAAAAAACCATAAGGCAAAGTTAGCGGGCCAAAAACGTTGTCCTTGAATGGTCCGTCTTGCTAATGCGATATCTTGCTCCCTCGCTCGCTGATAAAAATATCCTTTTTGAGTTGCCTCAAAACCACCAGGATTTTGATAAACCATTTGACGTAAATTACGTATCTTTTTAAAATCTAAACAATTTCCGCGGACACGATTTACCCCAACGTTTCCGACCATTAGCATTCCTTGTTGCCCTTCTCCTTCGGCTTCAGCACGCATCAGTCTAGCTAATAACTTTACATCTTCTTCGTTATAAGCAATAACACCCATTATGTGTCACCTCTCTTTGTGGAATACCTTTTGGAAAGAGGTTTATCCCGCATTAATGGACAGTAAGACTCCCACCTTAAAATTTGGCTGGAGCAAAGAAGGTGGGTGGGAGATCAAACTGCCCCTAAACGCCTGATTGGTGAAGGCTAATAATCAGTGGGGGATGAACAAAACCCCCACTGATTAAAGTTTCACTTTATCTCTAGATGAAGTGTGGAACAATTACTAGTTCATACGTATGAGGAAAAGGACTCAGATATGACAACCAAACGAAGTTTTACATTGAGAGAGGAAAATAAAAAAGCTAGCGTGTGCTAGCTTTTTATCATTAAAATATTTTGGACCATAAGTTTGAGAAGAAATCACCAACGGAACGCATTGTTAATACGAACCAATTTGCTTTTTCTACTTCTTCTGTCGTTTTTGCAGCAACCTTCATGCTCTTATTTCCATCTAAGAAACCATATTTATCAGTTGATTCTAAAACGATGGAACCCACCTTTGTATCTTTCTTAATAGGAGCAATTAAATGTCCATCTTCAGCGAGTGACTTATCTGCTTCAGTAGAAATTTTGTAAGGTGATTTGTCACCCTTTTTCGCAATTACTGTTATTTCTTTTTCAGGTGCAACAGTTACTTGATCTGCTTTCCCTTTTACTACAGAGATTGTATTATTTTTATTAATTTTCAGCTTTTGTTTTTCGAAGCTATTAAATCCATATTCAATTAATGCACGAGATTCTGTGAAACGTTCGTCCATTGATTTTGTCTTAATAATAACGGAAATAAGACGTAAATCACCACGTTTTGCTGTAATAGTGAATCCATATCCAGCCGTATCAGAACTTCCTGTTTTCAAACCATCTGACCCTTCATAAGCGAAAGCAGCACCTGGTAACATCCAGTTCCAGTTTTCCATACGAATTGGCTTCGGATGATTATCCGGGAAGTTTCTAAATCTTTGTTTTGTATCCTCTAGCATTTCTGGATACTTTGTAATAATTGTTTTTGAAAGAATACCCATATCGCGAGCTGACATGGAGTTTTCTCCATTCGGATCAGTTCCTTCAGGATGTTTCCCTTTTAAATCAGCGTTATTTAACCCAGTAGCGTTTACAAATTTATATTTCTTTAACCCTAGTTTTTTTGCATGGTCATTTGCAAGATTTAAGAAGTTTTTTTCGCTTCCTGCAAGAAGTTCTGCTAAAGCAATACTAGATCCATTCGCAGAGAAGATAACGATAGAATGATATAATTCTTTTACAGTATATTGACGTCCTTTTTCAAATGGTACGTTAGAGAATTCGTTATTACGAGAGACTTCATAAGCATAATCAGAAATATTTACTTTTGTATCCCAAGTAATTTTCCCTTCTTTAATTGCCTCTAAAACAGCATAAACAACAATTAATTTTGACATACTAGCGATAGCTAGTAATTCATCTGGATTTTGCTCATGCAGTATTTTTCCTGTATCTGCATCAAATAGAAGTGCAGCGGCTGCCTCAATATGTATTTTTTCTTCCGCATGGGATGTTGTTACTCCTAAGGAATAAATTGGCAATAAAAGCAATAGTAAAATAGACAAGATTTTCTTCATATAGATTATCACCTTCGCATCGGTATTTAGCATATAGCTCGTATCATTTTAGCATAACTTTATATATAAAAAGGTTACAATTTTACAAGAAATTTGAAAAGAATTTGTCGATTTTTGTTCAAATTTGCGGAGAAAAGAAGTTTTTTGAGGAGAAATATAGAGGATAATAAAAAAAGGAACGAAATTCGTTCCTTTTTCCTATTTATATGTGTAAAAATTTCTCTACTTTTTCGTTCGGTAAAATATTTCCTACGAAAAATGTTCCGAATTCACCGTAACGAGCACTTACTTCATCGAAGCGCATTTCATATATAAGTTTCTTAAATTGAAGAACATCATCAGCGAATAATGTTACGCCCCACTCGAAATCGTCGAATCCAACAGATCCTGAAATAACTTGGCGTACTTTACCTGCGTATTGGCGACCGATTTTACTGTGACTGTACATCATTTTTTTACGTTCTTCCATAGGAAGCATGTACCAGTTGTCATCACCTTGGCGACGCTTGTCCATTGGATAGAAGCAAATATGATTTGCTTTTGGTAATTCAGGATATAAGCGAGCTAAAATTTGTGGGTTTTGGTATGGATCTTCATCAGCTGGAAGATAGTTGCTTAGTTCAACAACAGATACGTAAGAATATGCAGGAACCATATATTCAGCTAATGTTGTTTTATTTAATTCTGTTTCAATTTCATTTAATTCTTCCATTGTTGGACGTAAAATCATAAGCATAATATCAGCTTTTTGACCAACAACTGTATACATTGCGTGACTACCTTTTTTTGCAGTAGCTACTTCGTTCCATTTTTCAACGACATTTAAAAATTCAGACACTGCTTGTCCGCGTTCGTCGCTAGATAATGTTTTCCATGCAGCCCAATCAATAGAACGTAAATCATGTAGACAATACCAGCCATCTAACGTTGTTGTTGCTTCACTCATTCTATTCACCTCAGTTAATGATAGTTTTACACGTTAACTATAGCATATATAGTTTTAAAATCATCTATATAAAGTTTCGGCACATAAAATTGTCACATTTATATTTATTAGAAAACGGGAGAAAATAAGGCTTAAGTAGGACATATTTTTCGGCTGAATTTTATGAAAATATAATCATTTTAATTTTATCTATTTTTTGGGAGCTATAAGTTTAAAATATAGAGGAAAAGCAGTATTCTTAAAGATAGAGTTTTTTTAACATATGTAGGAGGGTTTATTCGTGAGCAACTTATTTACAACAGTAAAAGAAAAAGTTCAAGGAAAAGGCATTTCTATCGTACTTCCTGAAGGAACTGATGAAAGAATTTTAGGCGCTGCAGAGCGTTTAGCAAAAGAAGAGTTAGTAAAACCAATTTTAGTTGGTAATAAAGAAGAAATTAGCGCAAAAGCTGCTAGCATGAATTTAACATTAGCAGGCGTTGATATTTATGAACCAGCTACATACGAAGAAATGGATGCAATGGTAGCATCTTTCGTTGAACGCCGTAAAGGTAAAGCAACTGAAGAAGACGCTCGTAAAATCCTTAAAGACGAAAACTACTTCGGTACAATGCTTGTATACATGGGCAAAGCACACGGTTTAGTAAGTGGTGCAGCTCACTCTACAGCTGATACAGTTCGTCCAGCACTTCAAATTATTAAAACAAAACCAGGCGTTACAAAAACTTCTGGCGTATTCATCATGGTACGCGAAGAAGAGAAATATGTATTCGCTGATTGCGCAATTAACATTGCACCAAACAGTCAAGATTTAGCTGAAATTGGTATTGAAAGTGCGAAAACTGCTGACCTATTTGGCATTGACCCACGCGTTGCTATGTTAAGCTTCTCTACAAAAGGTTCTGCAAAATCTCCAGAAACAGAAAAAGTTGTAGAAGCAACTCGCATTGCAAAAGAAATGGCTCCAGAATTAACTTTAGATGGAGAATTCCAATTCGATGCTGCATTCGTACCATCTGTAGCTGAGAAAAAAGCTCCAGGTTCTACAATTAAAGGTGATGCTAACGTATTCGTATTCCCAAGCTTAGAAGCTGGTAATATTGGCTACAAAATCGCTCAACGCTTAGGTAACTTCGAAGCAGTAGGACCAATCTTGCAAGGTTTAAACATGCCTGTAAATGATCTATCTCGTGGATGTAACGAAGAAGAAGTGTACAAGTTAGCTTTAATTACAGCAGCTCAAGCACTTTAATTCTATAATGAATTGCTATGAAAAATGACCACCCTTAGGGTGGTCGTTTTTATTTTTCTAAGCCAAGTGCTTTATTATTACGATCAATAATACGCTGTAAATTCGTCTCATATAAAGGAACTTCATCTACTGTTAATTGAGATGGTGTTAACTTTGGAGCGAATTGCTGTAATGTTTTTAAAAGACGCATCATTAAATCTTGTACTGTAATTGTTTCACCAAGTAATTCTGAGAGTGAGGCCATTGTACTCGGTACAATTTCAGGATACGTGAAGCGTGTTTCTTCTCCTTGAATTGCTACATTGTAAAAGTCGCGAACAAGCGCAGCGCGTTCCGATCCGCTTCCTGTAGCACATAAGTAAATTTGTACAGCAACCCCACCGCGAATACGGCGCTGAGAAATACCTGCGAATTTTTGGTCGCGAATACTTAAATCATAGCTACCAGGACAATAAGAACCAACAATTTCTTTTGCCTCGATTGTAACGTCGTAATCTTTTAACATTTCCTTAATTAAATGCCACATTGTATCGTATCCCAGATCAATATCGATACCTTTTTCTGTTTCTTGGAATAAAAGTGATACGTTTAACACACCTTCATCAAGTACGACCGCAAGTCCACCGGAATTACGAACGATAACATTGAAGTTGTTTTCTTTTAAAAAGGAAATACCTTCTTCTAAGTGTGGTAGGCGTGAATCTTGAATGCCGAGAACGATTGTATTGTGATGAACCCAAGAACGCATTGTTGCAGCGGATGCGCCATTCCCAATACTTGTGCATAATGTGTCATCCATTGCGAATGATTGCAAGGCATGGAATGTCGGTCCTAAACTAGACTGATCTACAATACGCCACTCTGGCTGAGATAAAATTGAACGGGAATTGCTCATATAACTAACCCCTTATCTTTAAAATGACAATCTCTATTATAGCAAAAAATGATGAAAGGAGTTTTCCCATATATAAAGAGAGATTTTAAAGTAAAAGAAGCATGTGTGCTTGAAGTGAAATAATAAAAAGGATGCATTGCATGCATCCTTTTTATTCTGCAATTTTTTCTAAATTACCGTTTCGATCCATTCGGAAAGAAGTTTGCGAACGTTCCTCATCATCCATTACTGCTAATTTACGAGCGCGGTTCATAATATTCATAAGTGTTTCGTAATCCTCTTGTACAGTATGAGATTGTTGTTCTAATTTTTCTAGTTTCTTTTCTAGTTCTTCATTTCGCAAGATTTGTGATTTAATTTCTTGTTTCAATCTCGTATTCTCGTTTTCAAGACCGGTTACTTTTATATTTGAAGATCCAACGGTTTGTAAAAAGTAAATAACATCTTGCATTGTGATAGAGCTTTTTACAGCAGGGATAGTAGGCTCTTGATATAGACTAGCTTCTTTATATTGTACAGTTGTTTCCTCTTGTACTAGTTCTTCATAATCAGTTATCGCTCCTGAAGCTGGTGGTGTATAAAGTAAACGTTTTTTCGCTTGTTCACCGCTCGCAGCACGCATTTTATCTTTACGATGTTTTTTTGCTAGTTGAAGAGCCTGCTCATAACTATAGCGAACAACGGCATTCCAGCGGAAACCACAAGCAGCGGATGTGCGATTTAACTGATCTCCTACCTCCTCAAATGCATTTAATTGCGTACTTCCTTCTCTAACATGGCGAAGTACCGTTTCAGCAAGTAATAAATCATCCTCGTCTGTCCAAGCATCTTGTCTTACTTTCATAGATTCAACTCCCTTTCTTTTTATGAACTTCCTATTTTTATAATGGGCAAAAAAATGTGCTTTTATACAAAGCTTTTAAAAATATGGTAGATTTCGATGAAAGGAATAAAGTGAAACTTTAATCAGTGAAAGTTTTTTCCGTCTCCCGCTGATTATTAGGGGTTTTTACGGGCAGTGGATTTTCTACCTAACTCTCTCATATTCGCCGAATTTTAAGGCGGAAGTCTTACTGCCCGCAAACAGCGGGATAAATTTTGCCAAGAATGATGGAAGCTTCTGTAGGAGAGCATAAAAATATGTAGCTTTATATGAAGGAAAGAGCGTCGCAAGGAAACTTGCAACGAGCTTAAAAGAGCGGTAAAATACCATTTAGTGTTTATTTTTAAATGTACTTGAGAAAAGTTTAAAATAGAGGAAGTGTTATATAATGGGAAACGAATTTCGTGTGTGCGATGATTGTCAGGCAACGAACGTTAAAACGTTAATTCCGAAGTTAAAAAAAGTAGATTCATGTGCAACGATTGAAGTTGCATGCCAGTCTTACTGTGGTCCTGGTCGTAAAAAATCATTCGCATTTGTAAATAATCGTCCAGTTGCAGCTCCAACAGAAGATGAATTAATTGTAAAAATTGAGGAAAAGTTAAATAAGTAAGAAAAGGAAGAGTGAACAGATTACTCTTCTTTTTTTATACCCATAAGAGGAATGAGTTATTCTACGGAAGCTTAATTGGTTATTACTGATAGTCAGTGACAGATGAACATCAATTGTTCATTACATTGTCAATTTATATGAATTTGTATTTCAAAATAATGGTTGACAGCCTTTTGAAGCGGTGGGTAGAATAGAAAGTGTCTGATTCTGATAATCATTATCAAGAATGAGCCAATTCACCTAATTTTTTTATTACTATTTGAGAATAAATTTCATTTTATTAAATATATGTTTTTGGTTAGGATGGTTGAGGGATGGAAGCGAGCGCAAGGAGTATAGAACAACAAGAAGAGAGTGTTAAAGAGATTAAGAGCAGGCCGCTCATCGCTTCTATCATTTTAGTAGCGGGTACAATTTTGTTAGCTTTAAGCATGGCAGTTTCTATTTCGTTTGGCGCGGCAGATATTAGTTTAAAGACCGTATGGCAAGCTGTGTTTCAGTTTGACGGATCTATTACGCATCATAACGTAATTCAAGAACTTCGCATGCCTAGAGCAATAGGGGGCGTAGTTGCAGGTGCCTTTTTAGCGGTATCAGGAGCAATTATGCAAGGTATGACGCGAAATCCACTTGCATCACCATCGTTAATGGGGATTACAGATGGCGCTGTATTCGGGATTGCAATTATGTATGCATTCTTCCCTAATTCACCTTATTTAATGTTTGTTATCGCATCTTTTATTGGAGCTGCGTTTGGCGCAAGTATTGTATATGGAATTGGGTCTTCTTCACCAGGTGGATTAACACCTGTGAAATTAGCTTTAGCAGGTGCAGCAATTAGTGCTTTATTAGGGGCAATTTCATCTGGAATTGCGCTGTATTTCAATCTTGCCCAAGAGGTGAGTATGTGGAATGCAGGCGGAGTTGCTGGAGTGAAATGGCAAAGTATTAATATGTTAGTGCCAATTGGTCTAGTTTGTCTCTTTATTGCAATTATGATGTCGAGGTATATTACAATTTTGAGCTTCGGTGAAGAAATTGCGATTGGACTTGGTCAAAATACGACATTAATTAAATTTATCGGAACAGTACTTGTTCTTGTGTTAACAGGTTCTGCAGTTTCTATGGCAGGGTCAGTTGGGTTTGTTGGTCTTGTAATTCCACATATGACTCGTTTCCTAGTAGGCTCAGACTATAGATGGGTTATTCCATGTTCTGCAGTCTTAGGTGGATTGTTAATTGAGTGTGCAGATATGTTATCTCGCGTTATTAATCCACCATTTGAAACGCCAATTGGAGCAATTACAGCGCTAATTGGGGTTCCATTCTTCCTCTACTTAGCACGTAACGAAGGGAGAGGAAAAATGTGAGGACGAGCATTTTAACAAAAAAGAACGTTTCTGTTTTAACAATTTTAGTAGGATTAATCATTTCTATATTTCTTATTAGTTTAAATACAGGAACTTTTAAAATACCACCAATGGATGTATTAAAGTCATTGGTTGGACTCGGGGCTGAAGATCAGTCAGTTATTTTATTTGAATTTCGTATGCCGCGTATGGTTATCGCTATATTAGTAGGATCTGCGTTAGCCATGTCAGGTGCAATTCTGCAAGGGCTATCAAGAAATCCACTTGCTGATCCAGGTATTATAGGTATTAACGCTGGAGCGGGATTAACGGTTGTTATATTCGTCTACTTTTTCTTTGGAAAAGTTGGGACGGGTACATTTTTATCTGTATTTATCCTTCCATTTTTCGCCCTAGTTGGTGCGATATTAGCGGCAGTTATTATTTACTTATTAGCATGGAAAGACGGCGTTTCATCGACTCGATTAATACTTGTTGGTATTGCCGTTGCGGCTGGATTTGGTGCCGTTAGTTTAATTTTCTCTATGAAGATGACATCTAACGATTTTCGTTTTGCTACGATTTGGTTAGCAGGAAGTCTCTGGGGTACAGATTGGAAATTCGTATTAAGTGTACTTCCATGGATGGTTATTTTCTTACCGCTTGCTATTAGTAAAGCACACATATTAAATGTAATGAATTTAGGCGACTCTACAGCTGTTGGCCTTGGTGTAAACGTAGAAAAAGAAAGACGTAAATTATTATTTATTGCAGTTTGTTTAGCTGGTGCATCTGTTGCGGTGGCGGGCGGAATAGGTTTTATCGGTTTAATGGCTCCTCATTTAGCGAGACGCCTTGTTGGTGGTAAACATCAAATCATGTTACCAACTGCAGCTTTAATAGGAACGTTCTTGCTTTTATTTGCAGATGTAATTTCAAGAAGTGTGTTGCCAACTTCAGAAATACCGGTCGGTCTTGTTATTTCTGTAATTGGTGCACCATATTTCATATATTTACTTATGAGGACAAAATAAAGGGAGGCTTTTTGTATGGCAACTTTAGCAGTTGATTCGGTATCTGTTGGCTATAATGAAGGATTAATTATTGATGGATTAACAGTTGAAATTCCGGAAGGAAAAATTACAACGATTATTGGACCAAATGGTTGTGGGAAATCCACATTATTAAAAACGGCTTCTCGTATTTTGAAGGCGAAAAAAGGTACTGTTTATCTTGATGGAAAAGCAATTGAGAAGCAGCCAACGAAAGAAATCGCAAAGAAAATGGCGATCTTACCACAAACTGCAGAAGTGCCAACAGGCCTTACTGTGTTTGAACTTGTTTCATATGGACGTTTTCCTCATCAAAAAGGATTTGGAACATTGAAAGAAGAAGACTATCGCTACATTCATTGGGCACTTGAAGTGACGGGAATGACAGAGTTCGCAAATCGTTCAGCAGAAGCCTTATCAGGTGGTCAACGTCAAAGGGTATGGATTGCGATGGCTCTTGCACAAGGAACAGATTTACTTGTATTAGATGAACCAACGACATATTTAGATATGGCACATCAACTTGAAGTATTAAACTTACTGAAGAAATTGAACCAAGAAGAAGGTAGGACAATTGTGATGGTTATTCACGATTTAAATCATGCTTCTCGTTTCTCTGATCATATGATTGCATTAAAAGCAGGTAAGTTAATGAAACAAGGAACGCCAGATGAGGTTATGACAAGTGAAACACTTCGTAACGTGTTTGAGATTGAAGCGCAAATCGTTCCATGTCCAGTAAACTGTAAACCGATTTGTTTAACATATGATTTAGCGATGATTAGTAATCAATTGCGTAAAAAAGCATAAGTAGAACCCCCTCGTAAAGAGGGGGACTTCTAATGGACGTTGAGCTTCTTACTTATAAATGGGAAGTTGAACGCCCGTTAGAATGGGTCATTAACAACGGTTAATAAATATATATTGATTAATTGTTATTTTGTTTCTTATAGTTCATCCTAAATTATAAGATAAATACAGCCAGAAGGAGTGGGAACATGAAGAATTTTAAAATGGCACTATTAGCAATGGTACTAGTGGTTACTTCTGTACTATTTGCAGCCTGTTCTAACAAAGAAGAAGAAAAGAAAGCAGATGCGAAGACTGAAGAGCGCACTGTAAAACATGCAAAAGGGGAAATTAAAATCCCTGCAAATCCAAAGAAAATTGCTGACCTTAGTGGTTCAACAGAAGAATTATTAATCTTTGGTATGAAACCAATTATTACAGCTAATACATCTCAAGAAAAAATTGATGCACATATTGCAAATAAATTAAAAGACGTTAAACCAGTTGGTTCTGCTTGGGGCGATAAAATTAACATCGAAGCAGTAGCTGCTGCAAAACCAGACTTAATTCTTGTAAATAATCGTCAAGAAAAGATTTACGATCAATTATCTAAAATTGCACCAACAGTTATGTTAAACACTCCATTAGATCAATGGCGTCCAAAGTTTGAAGAAGTAGGCCAAATTCTTGGTAAAGAGAAAGAAACAAAAGAATGGTTTAAAAAGTATGATGAAAAAGCAAGCAAATTACATGATAAAATTATCGCTAAAACTGGTGATGCAACATTCATGAAAATGGCTGCATATCCAAATGCATTCCGTGTATATGGTGACTACGGTTACGGTAGCGTAATCTTTAATGATTTAAAATTACCAGCAGTTAAAGGTACACCAACTGATAAACCATTAGTACAAGTACAAAAAGAAGCTTTAATCGATTACAACCCAGATTACTTATTTGTATTTACAACGGGTGACGGTTCTCAGCGTCTAAAAGAATTCCAAGAAGAATCAATTTGGAAAAACATGAATGCTGTTAAACATAACCACGTATTTACAATTAAAAATGAAGATCTAAACAAAGGTTACTTCCCACTAGGAAAAGAAATGATCTTAGATGAAGTTGCTGAGTTCGTTTTAGGAAAATAATGTATAAAGAAGAAATCACTTTTACTTCGGTAAAGGTGATTTTTTCTTTATATAAGGGCAATTAATACAGTCTTTCATTTCTTTCTGTTTCCTATTTCGTTTATAATATATAGTAAGAATGTAGTAAAGAAAGGGGGATGTCGAAAAGTGGTATATTTAAACGACAAACTCAGCGAAACAAAAGTGTTTAAAGACCCAGTACATAAATATGTGCACGTGCGTGATCGTGTTATTTGGGATTTAATCGGAACGAAAGAATTTCAACGCTTGCGCCGTATTAAGCAGCTTGGAACGACATTTTTTACATTTCACGGTGCAGAGCATAGTCGCTTTACTCATTCGTTAGGTGTATACGAAATTATTCGTCGTATGATTGATGATGTGTTTGATGGCAGACCAAATTGGAATGCTGAAGATAGATTGTTATGTTTATGTGCGGCACTACTTCATGATGTCGGCCACGGCCCATTTTCTCACTCGTTTGAAAAAGTATTTTCATTAGATCATGAGAAATTTACGCAAAAGATTATCGTTGGCGATACGGAGATTAATGATATATTAAGTCGTGTTGATAAGGAGTTTCCACAAAAGGTAGCAGATGTAATTGCAAAAACGTCTACTAATAAATTAGCAATTAGTATGATTTCGAGCCAAATTGATGCGGATCGTATGGATTATTTATTAAGAGATGCTTATTTTACAGGCGTAAAGTACGGAAACTTCGATATGGAACGTATATTGCGTGTCATGCGTCCGTATGGGAATCAAGTAGTTATTAAAAATAGTGGTATGCATGCTGTTGAGCATTATATTATGAGCCGTTATCAAATGTATTGGCAAGTATATTTCCATCCGGTAACGCGCAGTGCAGAAGTTATTTTAACGAAGATTTTACACCGTGCTAAATCATTGCATGAGAAGTATTATGCGTTTAAAAATCATCCTGTTCATTTCTATTCTTTGTTTGAAGAAGAAGTGACAGTAGAGGATTATTTAAAGCTAGACGAGAACGTAATGTATTATTACTTCCAAGTATGGCAAGACGAAGAAGATCCAATTTTAAGTGACTTATGCCGTCGTTTTATGAATCGAAATCTATTTAAATATGTAGAGTTTACAGATAAGCACGGTTTAGATAATTGGATGGAGCTAAGCAGCTTATTTAAAAAGATTGGACTAGATCCAGAGTATTATTTAGTAGTTGATTCAACATCGGATTTACCATATGACTTTTATCGCGCAGGAGAAGAGGAAGAGCGTCTGCCAATCTTACTCCTTATGCCGAACGGGGAACTTAGAGAGCTTTCACGTGAATCGGATATTGTTGAGGCGATTACGGGGAAGAAGAGAACGGACCAAAAGTTATTCTATCCGCATGATTTAATCTATGAAGATGGAAGAAAAGGAAAATATAAAGAGAGAATTATCGAGTTGTTAGAAGGCAAAAAATAAGAAGCAGCTAATGGCTGCTTCTTATGAAAGAACTTGAAATTATTTGTCGCTTAAGCGTTTTCCGCCAACTGCATAATGGTTTTTAGACATTTCTTCGATGAAAACAACGATGTTTTCTTCAGGAGCACCAGTTGTTTCGCTTACTGCTGCTGTTACTTTCTCAGCAAGAGCTTTCTTTTGTTCCTCTGTGCGTCCTTCTAGCATTTTCACTGTTACGTATGGCATGTACAATCGCTCCTTTTATGTAAGTTACACTCTTATTATAGCGGATTATGGGGAAGAACAATCGAAAAAACAAATAATTTCTTTTTTGACATATTGAAGAGGAGATGAAGTATGGATCAGTTATTTAGATATCCATTGCACGAAATTCCGTTAGTAGCAATGGCGATTATTATTGCACTATCCGTTCATGAATTTGCACATGCATATGTGGCATATAAATTTGGGGACGATACAGCGAAAAAACAAGGACGTTTAACGTTATCACCGATGGCCCATTTAGATCCTATCGGGATGATTGCAGTATTAATTCTTGGATTCGGTTGGGCAAGACCGGTGCCTGTTAACCCGTATAACTTTAAAAGACCACGTCTTGCAGGCATATTAGTTTCTATTGCAGGACCGATTAGTAACTTAATTTTAAGTGCGATTGGTTTAATTATTTGGTATAGCTTATTAACATTTGGCGTACTAGACTCAATTCCATTTGCAGTAGCAGATACATTAGGTCGATTCTTCCAAATTTTTATTATGCTTAATATCGTTTTACTTGTATTTAACTTATTACCGATTCCGCCACTTGATGGATATCGCGTTGTGGAAGATTTAGCACCAGCAAATATTCGCGCGAAAATGACACAGTATGAAAAATATGGGGCAATTGCGTTATTAATTCTTGTTATTACACCGCTTAGCAATTACACAATTCAACCTATTTTCAATGTTGTCATTCCGTATGTATTCGTATTTTTACAAAGTATTATTGCGCCTATTTTTGGGCTTTTATAATTTTTAAGTGAGGAGGAAGTTACATATGACAGAGAAAAAGAAGAAAATCGGTTTTAATATCGTGAAAAATGATTCAACAGATGGACATGGTGGATTTGGTGTTGGGGCATTAAGCTTAGAAAACATTTCACCTGTATTTGTTGATGTACTAGAGAAAACTGCATTCGTTGATATCGGTGCGATGCATGCGCGTAGTACAGTAGAAAAAGGAATTAAGTTTTTAACAAATAAAGATGACGTTCCAAACGGAAAACCATTTTGGCTTGTTTGGGTAACAATTGAAAGAACACCGAACGGTGCTTATTACGCAGGGGTAACAGCTTGTGAAATGACAGTAGACCGTGAAATTCGCCGCGGATATAAATCACTTCCAGAGCATGTAAATAAAATGGATAAATCATTGAAGCGTCACATTATGGTTGACCATATGGATGAATCTTCTAAAAAAGTACTTGGTACGTTCTTGAAAGAACATAATGAAGCGATTTGGAACGAGTCTAGTGAAGAATTGCGTCATGCATTATTAAGTGAATAAAAAATAGCTGACGGATGTCCGTCAGCTATTTTTTACCAAGGAAGATATTTTTTCCACCAACTTGTTTTTTTCTTTTCTTCACTTGTTTTTTCAAATTCCTCTTTATCATCGACATGATCCATACAATATTCAGTAGGCTCGGTGCCTTTGGCGAAATACATTTTAACTGAAATTGGACAGTTCTTTGTAGCAATCTTTCCGTTTTCTGGGTTAATATTAACCGCTACGACATCACTTGGTTGTTTAAAATCCTTTTTAGGCTGCCCATCTAAGCCTTTCTCCATCGTATCGGTCCATATTTTTTTCGCATATCCTTGTTCTGCTACGTTTGAAATAGATTTAGGTTGATCATATCCAACCCATACACCAGTTACGATTTGTGGAGTGAATCCAATCATCCAACTATCCGTTTCAGTAGAACCAGACTTTCCGGCATATGTTCTTGATAGTTTTGATAACATAGATTGACCAGTTACAGCGGCATAACTGCTTAGTTTTTTATTAAACATACCAGTCATCATTTCTTCCATCACAAACGCTTTGCTCTTATCGAGAACTTGTTTGCTCTCCAAATGAGCATCGTATAACATGTTCCCTTCATGATCCATAATACGACGAATAAAGATAGGTTTTACTTCTTTTCCACCGTTTGCGAACATACTATAAGCATTCACCATTTCAATTGGTTTTACAGGAGACGTGCCGAGAGCTAGGGAAGGCACATCTTTTAATGCACTCTTAATTCCGAATTGCTTCGCTGTTTTTGCGAGCGTGTCGTCACCTAAAAATAAATTTGTTTTCACAGCGTATATGTTATCAGAGACTGCGAGAGCTTGTGCCATCGTTACGAAATCATCTGCGTAATAATCTTTATAGTTTTTCGGTTTATACTTTGAAACACCGTCACCTAAAGTGAATACAGTGTATTCGCTTTTTAAGCGCGTAGCAGGGGTGAATCCTCGTTCCAAAGCTGCGTAATATAGAAAGGGTTTAAATGTAGATCCAGGCTGACGGACGGCTTGTGTAGCCCTGTTAAATTGACTCGTATTATAATCAGTTCCTCCAACAAGAGCAGCCACTTCACCTGTTTTTGGATTCATAGAGACGAGGGCAGTTTGTATGTTTGCTGTTTCAGGTATATGATCTTTGACAGCTTGTTCTGCTACAGATTGTAACTTAGGATCTAACGTTGTATAAATACGTAAGCCACCTCGTTGTAAGGCTTGCTCATCCAGTCCGATATCCCGAAGAAGAGAAGCTTGTACAGCATCTTGGAAATAAGGCGCAACCTCTGCTACTTTTTTCGTATCAAGCGAGGCAAAAGTTAGCGGTTCCTTTTTTGCAGAAGCTGCTTGCTGCTTCGTAATATAACCTTGTTCTACCATTTCATCTAATATGAGAGATTGACGTCCTTTAGCACGTTCTTCTTTTAAAAAGGGAGAGTAGACACTAGGTCCTTTCGGGATTCCTGCAAGCATACTGGCTTCTGCTAATGTTAATTCTTTTGCTGTTTTATCGAAATATAGACGAGACGCAGCCTCGATGCCATAAGCACCATGTCCGTAATAAATTGTATTTAAATATCCTTCTAAAATATGATTTTTATTATAATTCACTTCAAGGCGGACAGTATACATTGCCTCTAATAGTTTCCGTTTCCACGTTTTATCATGATCTAAATATAGATTACGTGCGTATTGTTGTGTAATCGTACTAGCACCTTGTACTTTTGCCATTGCTTTTAAATCAGCAACAATTGCACCTGCAATACGTTTCATATCGAAGCCATGATGCTTATAAAATCTTTGGTCTTCAATAGAAAGTGTCGCTTCTTTTACATAGGGAGAAATTTCATTAAGAGAGACATTGTAACGCTTTTGTATTTCGTTACTTTGTCCAATAACTGTATCATCGTTCGCGTAAAAGACGCTTGTTTGCGGGACTGCGACAGGAGGTGGTCCCATAATTTTTGCAACTATAATAATAACAAAAAAGGAAAAAACAAAAAAAAGAACACAAGAAAACATTACGGTGAAGAAAAGACGTTTATATTTTTTAAGTTTTGGATTTATAGTTTGATTCATCTTTTTCAGCCCCTCATTAATACAAACATTATTGTATTAGTATTGAGGATTTTCATTTATTTTAAACAATGAAATTTTGAAAACAAAAAGCCCCTTCAATTAAGAAAGGAGCTCAAAGGCACGTGCTGGCCAATCGGTGATGATGACATCTACACCATAATCAATCATCGTTTGTAAATCTTTGTATTCGTTAATTGTATAAGGGCGGAAAACGTACCCTTGTTTTTGTGCTAGCTGTACGAATTCTTTAGTTAGTAGCTGAAAGTTTGGATGTAAACCAGTTGCTTCTCTAATTTTTGCTTCAGCAATAGGATCAGCAAGTGGCGTATCATATAAAATTGCCCTTGGGATTTCAGGAGCTATTTCTGCTAATAATGAAACAGAGTCATGGTTAAATGATGAGAATACAATTTGATTAGAAAGATGATATTCACGAACAAGTGCAACAACTTTTTCTTCAATATTTGGGTAGTGAATCACATCTGTTTTTAATTCGATATTTAGTTGTAAGTTCGTTGTGGAAAGCCAGATGAAAACTTCGCGTAACGTTGGGATTTTTGCTTCATGGAAAGAAGGGTCTTTATGGCTACCAGCGTCCAATGATTGTAGTTCCTCTACCGTTTTTTCAGAAACAATCCCTACGCCATTTGTTGTGCGATCCACTGTTTCATCGTGGATTACGACAAGTTCGCCATCTTTTGATAGATGAACATCAAGTTCAATCCCATGAGCGCCAATGCGTTCAGCTTCTTGGAAGGCGATCATCGTATTTTCTGGATGTGTTCCTTTTACCCCGCGGTGAGCGAAAATAAGTGGTTTATTCATGTGAAAATCTCCTTATCATCTCTTTTCCTTCATTATGAAACCGCTATGAGAAAAATACAATTTATATGAAAAAAATTTACAAAAGTCTAACAGTTGCACAAAAGTTAACGTTAACGTAAAATGTAATAATTGAGTGAAGGGAGGAATAAACATGTATAAAATTGATGAAGTAACAAAGCAAGTTGG
This sequence comes from Bacillus cereus group sp. N31, assembly GCF_016483245.1. Taxonomy (NCBI): domain Bacteria; kingdom Bacillati; phylum Bacillota; class Bacilli; order Caryophanales; family Bacillaceae; genus Bacillus; species Bacillus cereus group sp. N31. Next base: position 129,103 of record NZ_JAEHCH010000014.1, read on the forward strand.
TTTAACAAAGCGTACACTTCGTTATTATGAGGAAATTGGTTTAATTCATCCCCCGGAGCGTAGTGAGGGGAACATTCGGCTTTATACGGATGAGGATATTGCAAGAATTAAAAGGATTGTGGAGGCGAAAGAAGTATTAGGAATCACGCTTCAAGAAATGCAACATTTCTTATCGTTAAAAGAAAGAATGGAACAAAGAAGAAATAGCGAGAATCCTCGCGACCGCGAAGTGATTCAAGAAATTAAAGATATGCTTGAGAAACAAGTGCAAACGCTGGATGAAAAAATGGAGCAAATGCAGCGTGTAAAGGCAGAACTTGAAGATAGTTTACATCGTGCAGTGACATTTTTAGAGAGCACAAAAGGAGAATGATCGAAATGGAGAGCAAACAAAAACTAGGGAGATTGATTACAGTGGTGGCTACTTTCCTTGCCTTTTCTGGTATAGGGGTAGTCGATCCAATCTTGCCGATTATTGCTGAGAAAATTGGTGCAACGCATTGGCAAGTTGAAATGTTATTTACCGCATATATTTTAACGATGGCAATTATGATGTTACCAGCTGGTATATTCGCATCAAGATTTGGTGATAAGCGGATGATGACAATCGGTCTTGCAATTGTAACTGTATTTGCGTTTATATGCGGTATATCGCAAACGATTGCTCAATTATCTCTTTTCCGTGCTGGATGGGGATTAGGAAATGCGATGTTTTTTGCTACAGCAATGACACTTTTAATAGCATTAAGTAAGGAGGTTCATGAAGCAGTAGGATTATATGAAGCAGCTATCGGTTTAGGAATGGCAGGTGGCCCATTGTTAGGTGGTATATTAGGTGGACATTCTTGGCGTTACCCATTTTTCGCAACGAGTATTTTAATTTTCTTAGCATTTATTTTAGTATTCTTTTTTGTAAAAGAACCGGAGCGAAAAGTGAAGCGTAAAGCAGCGGGCGTAGGTGAATTACTTAACCTAGTGAAATATAAACCGTTTATGCAAGGTGCGATTTCAGGGATGTTATACTACTACGGATTTTTCGTCGTGCTAGCATATTCACCACTTATTATGCATTTATCCGCTATTCAATTAGGTTTTGTATTTTGTGGATGGGGATTAGCGTTAGCTTACGGTTCCGCAATTTTAGCACATAAGCTAGAAGGGAAATATGAACCGAAAACATTGTTAAAAGGTAGTTTACTCGTATTTGCGATTTTCTTAATTGCATTATTCTTTGTGAAAATTATGTGGTTACAAATCGTATTAATCGTTCTATCAGGATTAGCATCTGGTTTAAATAATGCATTATATACAAGCTATGTAATGGATATTTCACCTTATGAAAGATCTGTTACGTCAGGTGTTTATAACTTCGTTCGTTGGTTAGGAGGAGCGATTGCTCCCATTTTATCAGGAGTTATCGGACACACTGTTTCACCACAAAGTCCATTTTTAGTCGGTGGAGTTGTTGTATTAGTTGGTTGCGTTATGATCTTAATTCCGATTCGTAAACCGGTAGAAATAGAGACAAAAGCCCTTTCTTAAGAAAGGGTTTTCTTTCCTATTACAAGGCAAACCCTTTCCACATATATGTTAGAACCCTCTGACTAAAATATATTTTCGGTATTTTTGTACTTTTAACTATACATTTTGGATGTTTTGTTTTATTTTTGTTAGGGGACATTAATGATGTCCCTATTATAAATTTGCATTGAAAGGCGTGATTGTACGATGGAACTATGGTTCACTGAAAAACAAACAAAACATTTTGGGATTACGGCACGTATTAACCGCACATTACATACGGAGCAAACAGAATTCCAAAAACTTGATATGGTTGAAACGGAAGAGTTCGGAAACATGCTTATTTTAGATGGCATGGTTATGACAACAGAAAAAGATGAGTTCGTTTATCATGAAATGGTAGCGCACGTACCTTTATTTACACATCCAAACCCTGAAAACGTATTAGTTGTCGGTGGTGGTGATGGCGGTGTTATTCGTGAAGTGTTAAAACACCCAAGCGTAAAAAAAGCAACTCTTGTTGAAATTGATGGAAAAGTAATTGAGTACTCTAAACAGTACTTACCATCAATTGCAGGCGCATTAGATGATGAGCGTGTAGAGGTGAAAGTAGGAGACGGTTTCCTACACATCGCAGAAAGCGAAAATGAATATGACGTAATTATGGTAGATTCTACTGAGCCAGTAGGACCAGCAGTAAACTTATTTACGAAAGGTTTCTACGCTGGAATCTCTAAAGCGTTAAAAGAAGATGGTATTTTCGTTGCACAAACGGACAACCCTTGGTTCACACCAGAACTAATTACAACTGTGTTTAAAGACGTAAAAGAGATCTTCCCAATTACTCGTTTATACACAGCAAACATTCCAACGTATCCAAGTGGACTTTGGACATTCACAATCGGATCTAAAAAACATGATCCACTAGAAGTAAGTGAAGAGCGTTTCCACGAAATCGAAACGAAATACTACACAAAAGAATTACACAATGCAGCATTCGCATTACCGAAATTTGTTGGCGATTTAATTAAGTAAGAGCGTTAAATTGAAATAAATAAAGTGTAAGTAACTCATTTAAGGTGTTTGTCTAGAAGGCTTGAACATGCTAGTTACTTACACTGCTACAAATGAAGTAGTCTTCTTGTGATAACAAGAAGGCCCAGGTAAATCGAGAAAGAGGAGCAGTACGCTCCAAATTTGAGAAATAATGAAAGGTTGGGATACCTTAAGTTCCACATAAGGAGGAAAAGAATATGCGTTTTGATGAAGCTTATTCAGGTAAAGTATTTATTAAAAGTCATCCAAGTTTTGAAGAGTCAAAGGCGGTTATTTATGGGATGCCTATGGATTGGACAGTAAGTTTCCGTCCAGGATCTCGCTTTGGCCCTGCACGTATTCGTGAAGTATCAATCGGTCTTGAAGAATATAGTCCGTATTTAGATCGTGAACTAGAAGAGGTAAAATATTTTGATGCGGGTGATATCCCATTACCATTCGGAAATGCACAACGCAGCTTAGACATGATTGAAGAGTATGTATCAAAACTTTTAGATGCCGGTAAGTTTCCACTAGGTCTCGGCGGTGAGCACTTAGTGTCTTGGCCAATTTTTAAGGCAATGGCAAAAAAATATCCGGATTTAGCAATCATCCACATGGATGCTCATACTGATTTACGTGAATCGTATGAAGGGGAGCCTTTATCCCACTCTACACCAATTCGTAAAGTGTGTGATTTAATTGGTCCGGAAAACGTATATTCTTTCGGAATTCGTTCTGGAATGAAGGAAGAATTTGAATGGGCGAAAGAAGTAGGTATGAACTTATACAAATTTGACGTATTAGAGCCGTTAAAAGAAGTATTACCGAAACTTGCAGGACGTCCAGTCTATGTCACAATCGACATTGACGTATTAGACCCAGCTCATGCTCCTGGAACAGGAACGTTAGAGGCTGGAGGTATCACATCTAAAGAACTATTAGATTCCATCATGGCAATTGCAAATTCAAATATAAATGTAGTTGGAGCAGACTTAGTAGAAGTAGCTCCTGTCTACGACCATAGTGATCAAACACCAGTCGCAGCAAGCAAATTCGTGCGGGAAATGCTGCTCGGTTGGGTGAAATAAAAGTGAAGCCGACTGTTTAGACCCGGTGACTAAGGTTCTTTCCTGCAAAAGGTGCTTTTTACCTTTTGGCAGGGAAGGTTCTTAGACGCAAGGGTCTAGGAGGCGTAACTGGATAGAAATAAAGGCGGAAGCGAAGCGACCGACCATTCTAGCCGCTGTAGCTGGATAAAGTAAGAGTCCCCTATGAATAGGGGCTTTTATTTTATCTGTTATGTGTCGGTAAGTCGATATATTAAAAAAATCGTCGATATAATCCCATTTACCATAGCAAGACATGAAAAAAAGAGTTATTCTCAAAAGGTGAGAATAACTCTTTTTCTTATGCAACCTTTTCTTCTGAAGCAATGCCGCGAATTTCATCAGCAGAGCGGATCGGATATTTGCGGAACACAATAGATCCGATGTATCCGACAATAGTGGTAACGATTCCGCATAGTACAGCAGCGATCGTTACTTTTATAACGTCATTAAATCCAAACAAGACGAGAAGCCCTGGAATTGGTGATGCTGTTCCTGGCGCATTATTAACGAGCTGGAATAGCGATGTAATAATACCGGCAAGCGCGCCGCCAACGAAGTTTGTCATATAGATAGGAATTGGATTTGCTGAGACAACATCGGCTTGTGTTAAAGGCTCGATTGCTACAGCAATTGTATCTTTCTTTGAACAAATTTTTAGTCGTTTAAAGAAAATAAAGTTCATCGGGGCTGAGGCCGCAACGGCAAGACTGCCAATTGCCATTGGTAAACCTGTTAATCCAAGCATTGCAGTTAATGCCATAGAACTTAATGGAGAGGTAGAAATAACTGTTATTAATCCACCAAGCATAATACCCATAATGATAGGACTTTCTGTAGTTGCAACTGAAATCATAGAACCGATTTTACCAAGTGTTGCGTTAACGAGTGGATCCATAAGCATGGCCATTCCACGTGAGATTGGTGCAGCAATAAATAGGATTGCTAAAAACTCTACACCAGCTGGTAATTTCTTTTCGAGAAATTTCACGACGAAGGCACAAACGTATCCAGCAAAAAATCCTGGTAAAATACCGAATCCACTAGTAGCGATACCGATTAAAACAGCGTATACGGGTGAAACGCCGATTGCTAATGCTACTAAAATTGCTGCTGCAACACCGCTCATACTACCAGAAGCTTCTCCTACTGATTGTAAAAAGTCATTATGAAACATTTCTCCACCTATATAACGGTGAAATGCTTCAATAAGAAAACTTGCGATTGCTGCATTAGCTAAAGCACCCATCGCCTTCATTCCGTAAGGCGCACGGTAACTGAAAAGTGTAAATAGACAAAGTACAACAAGTAATAGTGCTAAACCTTGCAAGATAGCCATTTGAAAACTGTCTCCTTTGATTTTTGTAATAAAAATTTGTATCATTCAATAATAATATAAAAGTTTGTGAAACGGAAAAATTTTTTATTGGGAAATTGCTGTAAGGTGAAAAACCCTTACAATAATGTAAGGAAAGTGTAAGGCATTTCGATAGAGTATAGTATGCTTTTTTTCGTATAATACAGGTATAGACATACGGTTAGTGAGAAAGTAGTGCAAACAGGAGGCGCATTTATGAAATTGGTAATTAAAGTTTTAGCTGTGTTCGCCATTATTTTAGGAGGAACAGCATATTATTTAAACACGAAAACAGAAGGTGTGCATGCTTTTGTAGACAACTTCTTTTCAAATAAAGAAATACAAGATTATTATGCCGTTATAGATAAAAGCGAGAAAAAAGACGATGAATATTTGTATACATTTAAAGGATATACAGAAGATGGAAAGTTACAAGTTATTAAAAGAATGGTGAACCGTGAATTGCATACGGGTGCTTTTATAAAAATTTATGCAAAAGGTATGCAGGGAAAAGGATGGGCTGAAATCCCGAAAGAATCAATCCCACAAAAAGCGTTGCAAAAAATAGAAAAACCATAAAAGGGAGCGAATCGTTCGCTCCTTTTTTAGTGCGTTAAAATGGTGATAGCTGAACTTTCTTTATTAGAAATGATTTTTGCACGTCCGCCAATTGGGAAAGTAAAGATCGGAGTTGTATGTCCGAAACTTGCATTCGCAATAATAGGGATATGTGCAAGTTCAGGCTTTGAAGTAATCATTTCTTGAATGTCCTCTATCATACATTCTGCTCCTTTTTGCATTCTTCCTATAACGATACCTTTTACGTATTCAAAATCAGTTTGTTGCATAAGAGAATGTAAGTATCGATCGAAAGTTTTAAGTGTAGCTTTTCCCGTTAAACTATCTTCTTCAAGAAATAAAACTTTATCTCGTAAGCTTGGCATATACGGTGTACCTTGTAGTAAATGTAAAGTGCTCATATTTCCGCCGATAATATCCCCTGTAGCTTCTCCTTCTTGAATCGAAATATATCCTTCATTTTTAATAAATTCTCGATTTTCCTGATCTATATACCAAGAATCATCACTCCACGTTTCAGATGGTAGGATTTCAATAGAATCATTAGAAGTTAAGCATTTAAAAAAGTAATCGGTTGTATACGCGAGACCTTTCTCCATTCCAAATGAAGAGAAGTGAGGACCTGAATATGTAACAAGACCTGTTTTTGTATAAAGTGCGTTATGTAAAGCAGTAATGTCAGAATAGCCGCAGAAAAACTTTGGATTTTCGCGAATTAAATCGTAATCGAGATGTTTCAATAAGCCGTTAGAGTTATATCCGCCAAGTGTCGTCAAAATTGCTTTTACATTAGGGTCTCTAAATGCTTCATGGAGGTCTTGAACACGTGAAGAAATAGAAGAGGAAGCGAATCGATCTATCTCATCAGCATATTTTGAGAATGTAACTTGAAAGCCCATGTCGGTTAATCTTTTTATAGCAAGGTTTCTGTTTTCATTTGAGACAATACTTAAACTACAAGATGCTGAAATAACTCTTATTTCATCCCCTTTTTTTAATTTTGTTGGTATCATGACATTCACCCCTTTAATTAAAAGAATATTTAGATTTAAAAAATATTTTATCATATGAAATAAAGTGAGGGTGAATTATTTTTTGAAAAGGAGTTTTCCTGATTTTTCAGCAGACAGACAGCATCTTTTTTTGATATGATAGGAAAAGTGATTTATTATAAGTAGTATTTAATATCTATAACATTTGAAAGGTGTGCAAGACGTGAAGAAACAACTTGCAGGCTTGCCGATACACGTTCATTTCGTAACAGAAATCCGTGAAGGGGCGAGGAAGGAAACCGTTGCTTTTGAAGCAAATGGTCAATACTATGTAAAAGGTCAAGGTACATACGTAACATTCCAAGAGCCGAACGAACAAGGCGAAGTGAAGACAATTATAAAAATTCAAGATGAACAAGTTCTCATTATGCGTTCAGGTGCTATTTCTATGCGTCAGACGCATGTGAAAGGTGAATGGACAACTGGTACGTACACGAGTGAACTTGGTACGTTTGCACTGCAAACGAAAACTGATAACGTTCTTTTTAAATGGTCGGATGAAAAGAAAAAAGGACAACTCTTCTTAACGTACGCATTGCTTCTAAGTGAACAAGAAGCTGGCAGATATACAATTACAATTAACTTAAAGGAGGCAAAATAATGAATTCTTTAGAACAGGTAAAAGGATTGATTAAAGAAGAAATTCAAGCTGCTGTATTAAAGGCAGAATTAGCGACAGAAGAACAGATTCCAAACGTTGTATTAGAATCTCCAAAAGATAAAACAAATGGTGATTTCTCTACAAATATGGCAATGCAACTTGCACGTGTTGCGAAAAAAGCACCTCGTATGATTGCAGAAGAATTAGTTGCAAACTTTGATAAAGCAAAAGCTTCTATTGAAAAAATTGAAATCGCTGGTCCTGGTTTTATTAACTTCTATATGGATAATAGTTACTTAACAGACTTAATTCCAACAATCGTTAATGCTGGTGAAGCTTACGGTGAAACGAACACTGGTAAAGGTGAAAAAGTACAAATTGAGTTCGTATCTGCGAATCCAACAGGTGACCTTCACTTAGGACATGCACGCGGTGCTGCGGTAGGCGACACTTTATGTAACGTATTAGCAAAAGCAGGATACGATGTATCTCGTGAGTACTACATTAATGACGCGGGTAACCAAATTCATAATTTAGCTCTTTCTGTTGAAGCTCGTTACATGCAAGCGTTAGGTTTAGATAAAGAAATGCCAGAAGACGGTTACCACGGTGCAGATATTATCGGTATCGGTAAACGTTTAGCTGAAGAGTTTGGCGATCGTTATGCGAAAGCTGATGCGGAAGAAAGCTATGAGTTCTATCGTTCATACGGTTTGAAATATGAGTTAGCAAAACTTCAAAAAGACTTAGAGAGCTTCCGTGTTAAATTCGATGTATGGTTCTCAGAAACATCATTATACAAAAACGGAAAAATTGATCAGGCTCTTGCTGTATTAAAAGAGCGTGACGAAATCTTTGAAGAAGGCGGCGCAACTTGGTTCCGTTCAATGACTTACGGTGACGACAAAAACCGTGTATTAATTAAAAACGACGGTTCTTACACATACTTAACGCCAGATATCGCTTACCATCGCGACAAATTAGAGCGTGGTTTCGATAAATTAATCAACATTTGGGGTGCTGACCACCACGGTTACATTCCTCGTATGAAAGCTGCGATACAAGCACTTGGTTACGATAAAGACACATTAGAAGTAGAAATCATCCAAATGGTACAACTATACCAAAACGGTGAAAAAATGAAGATGAGTAAGCGTACGGGTAAAGCAGTTACACTTCGTGAGCTTATGGAAGAAGTAGGCGTGGACGCAATGCGTTACTTCTTTGCAATGCGTAGCGGTGATTCTCATTTAGACTTCGATATGGACTTAGCTGTATCAAAATCTAATGAAAATCCAGTATACTATGCGCAATATGCACATGCTCGTGTATGCAGTATCCTTCGTCAAGGTGAAGAGTTAGGATTAGCTACAGGCGGAGACGTGAACTATAAACTTGTTACTTCTGAGAAAGAAGTAGAATTACTGAAAAAACTTGGTGAATTCCCAGCTGTAGTTGCGGATGCAGCGCAAAAACGTCTGCCACACCGCATTACAAACTATGCATTTGAATTAGCTGCAGCACTACACAGCTTCTACAATGCAGAGAAAGTATTAAACCAAGATAACTTAGAGTTAAGTAAAGCTCGTTACGAATTAATGAAAGCAGTACGCACTACACTTCAAAACGCACTAGCAATCGTAGGAGTATCTGCACCAGAAAAAATGTAATGAAGAAAAGCGGAAGCGGCTCGTTTAGAATAGGAGGGGGATGGAGCTCCTGACAGAGAGGCGTACTTTGCCTCGGAGGAAGGCGCGAAGCCACCGAGTATTCTAGCCGCTGGAGCTGGACAATGAAGAAAAGCAGAAGCGGACTTTCGCTTTAAGTAAAAGGCAATCACACGATGGTGTGGTTGCCTTTTTGTATGGAGATAATAAAAAAATATAATTTTTATCAAACAAATATATGAAAGAGTTCGCTAATCCATTTGTGATATTTGAGGTGGCAGGAGTTACAATGTTTTTTGCTTTTATAGCACTTTTAGTATGTATAGCATCATGGGTATATACAGATGCAAAAACGCATGGAATAAGTAAGTGGTGGAGTGTGGTATCGATTCTATTACCATTCTTTATTGGAGTTTTGTTATATATGATGCGAAGAAGTAAAAAGAGAGTAGAAGGAGAACATATGATGAAGGGTATGAAAAAACAAAAAATAACGTTAGTTGCCATATTTGCAAGTGTAATGTTTGTATTACTCAGTGGCTTTGCTTTTGTCCAAACGTTAGATGATACGTGGAGAGCCGGAGATATATATTTAGAAAGCGAGAAGCAAGGAGAGGCAAGTTACGAGGCCAAGTTCTCATCATGGGATACTGCGGGGAAAGACATTGAGCTTGAGTACGAAAAAGATACAGAAGTAACATTTTTTTATGAAACAGATGCAAGACGTGGTAACTTATGCTTTAGTTTGTATGAAAGACAAGCGGAAAGTATTAAAGAGTTAAAAGAAATCTGTGAATCAAAAAAAGGTAATTTTACAGTTACATTGAAGGCAAACGAAAAGTACGTATTTAATATAAGTGGTTTCATGGTGAAAGATGGATTTGTAAAAGTGAATTGGAAAGAGCAATAAGAGAGGCCCTCTAAAGGGCCTCTTTTTTATTGAATTGTATAAGTAACAGAAAAACTAACAGGACTATAGTACACGTAAGGTGCATGAAATTGGACATACATATTTCCATCTGTTTTTGCAGCGAAAATTCTGCCGTAACCATCAGAATAACGCCCAATAAGGTTATGATTTGAGTCATAAACACTGTAACTAGGAGTTTTGCTGTTAGGATGAATTGTTAGTTCTTGTCCCTTTTGAAGGAAAATAGGTTCTTGTTCGGAACTACTTCCAGTTTGCAAAGAATAAAATTTTGTAAAGCTTTGTTCTTGAGCGGCGGCAGCCTTTGTTTCTGGAATAAAGGCGGTAGCTCCAGTAATTCCTGCTAAAGTTAACGCACCTGCTAAAATCATTTTTTTCATAGTAGAAAAAGCCTCCTTATTAGTTGTAATCATTTTTGTTACAGTTAATATTGTATACGATAATACATAGGAGAAAATATGCTTTTATGCATATATATTTTTTCTCAATAAAAAACCACCGATAAACTCAGTGGTCTTTTAAAGCATTAAGCGGCCTTCTGTTCAGTTTGAGTAACAGGTGTTTGAAGTGTATTATAAACTCCTGTCCCGATAACGTCTAATGCCATTTTCATACGTTCAGGCGAAATGTTTTCTAACACATTATCTTGAGGTGTATGGTATACCTTTTCAATATGATAGATTAATGGATTCCAGCTATCGACACCCATCCAAATAAATAGAGCGGCAGGAATACCAACTTCAGCAAACGGTACGTGATCACTAGAGCCGAATTTTCCTTGAAGAACGAGGTTATTATTTAATTGTTTACCTGCTTGCAGGGCTGCATCTGTTACAAGATTTGTAGAACCATCAGGTGTCATAGCGTATAAATTTTTTGCTTTATCATAATTTGTTGCAACCATATCAGCGTTAAAGACACCTAAAATACGGTCACGTTCTTTCTGAGATAGGCTATTTACATAATGGTCTGAACCAAGTAATCCAGTTTCCTCGGAGCCGAAAGTAATAAAACGAATTTCTTTATCAGTTTCTACATTTTGCAAAGCACGAGCTAATTCTAATACCAATCCAGTCCCAGAAGCATTATCGTTGGCACCAGGTGCTCCAACGACGCTATCATAGTGTGAACTTATAACGACAGCTTTTTCATTACCTGTACTATTTTTTGGTTTCTTTTTCGCAATAACATTTAGAGAAGTTAAATTAGATTCATGTCTAGCTTTTAAAGAAAGAATTGTCGTTCCTTTTTTCGCAAGTTCTTCTTTAAATGCATTTCCTTGAGCGTAAGCAAGACCAAATACAGGAACAGACTGTTTTTTCATTAAGTGGGGATTGAAAGTTTGTCCGTAGTTTCCACGCCCCCCAATTAAACTGTATAAAAGAACGCCCTTTGCCCCTTTACTAACAGCATTTTCAACTTGTTTATTATAGTCTGCTACCGTTGTTCCTCTTTCGAATAGAACAATTTTACCATTAACTTCATTTGGAATATCCGCTAATTTTGTTCCACCTTTAACAAAGATAAGAGGGGCTGTAACAGCCTCTGTAGAAATTAATGCATTAGGAGCAGCACCGGCTTGCCAATTACGTTTTGTGGATAATGGCGATTCGATAAATCCAACGTACTGATCCGGCACTTGAAATGGCTGATATTCAACTTCATAGCCCATCGATTTAAGTTGCATACCAATGTAGCGAGAAGCCCATTCTTCAGACTTTGTTCCACCAGGGCGAGGACCAATTGTTTCGGATAAGAAACGGATATGTTCGATGGCACGGTTTGCATCAATTTGTTTTGTAATAGATGGAGTCTGTGTAATTTCTGAGGTGGAATCAGCTTTTGCTTGTCCGATTGGAGCTAAACCGACAGCAAGTGATAAGGCAAGTAAAGAGCTTACCATTTTTTGTTTCAACGATTTTATCATTTTTTCCTCTCCCATTCTTCTATTCTCTCTGACTGACAAAAGAAGACGGATAACGACTTTATTTTACCTGTGCACCACTTATTTTTCAATATTCTGACATTGAGAAATAAAAATGCTATATGCATATTTGCATATTTTTGGTGGAGATATGTATGCTATCATCTTAAATGAAGGTTAGCTTTCTGCTTGGAAAGCTCCTACATTGCATGAATCTAGTGTACCCAAACTTTAGATTATGTAGAGAAAAGAATCCAATGTAGGGTTTCTTTTCTCATGTTTGAATCATATGATGATAAATATGTTTCCGCATTTCATAATTATCATCAGTGATATATGTAAGGCATCCATATGAAAATACGAGGCTGTTCAAAGGTTTTCCGTACTTTTGGACAGCCTCACCCCGTTAAAAAGACGATACTTTATGTATCGTCTTTTTTGTATAAAAAAACATCCAATTAATTGAGAGATTAATTGGATGTGAAAAAAATTAATAATGTTTTTTTCGTTTTGTAGCTAAAATGCTTAACAATCCAGCGAGTAGAAGAACAATACCTACTGCTTGTGTAGGATCTTCTTTATGACCTGTGTTTGGAAGGTGTTTATCCGTATTTCGATCATTTTGCGGTTTGTTATCTGTTTTATTCGATGTTTCTTCAGAAGTTCCGTTTTCGTGTTTCTCAGATGTTTCATTGCCTTTGTTTTCTTCTTTATTTGGAGGAGTAACTGGCTTGTCATCTCCACCTGAAGAAGATTCAATTTTTTTATTTGAAACTGTAATTTGTAGTGGCGTAGCTTGGGCTTTATCAATTGTAAAGTTTATTGGTGATGCATCTAATTGATAGCCTTTAGGAGCCTTTGTTTCTACTAATTGATAATTACCAGGTTTCAAATCATTTACGATTACTTTTCCGTGTTGATCTGTTTTTAAACCTTCTCGGATGACTTTTCCATCTTGGTCTAAAATATTGAAAATGGCACCTTCAAGTGTTCCATGGTGATCAATATCAACTTTAGTTAACTCAATTGAACCCTTTGTTAAACTATTTAAGGCTGTAACAGAGGTAACCTGAGATTGTCCTTTCATAATTGTGAAAGGAATTGGATTAGCATTTAAATCATATCCAGTAGGAGCTTTCGTTTCAATGAATTGATAGTCTCCTGGATGTAAATCAGAAACAGAAATCTTTCCATCTTTATCAGTAGTTAAATCAGAACGAACATCCTTGCCGTCCATATCTACAATTTTAAAGATAGCCCCTTCAAGAGTAGTGCCGTCGATGTCATCAACTTTAGTTAATTCAACTGCGCCCTTAGTTAAGCTGTTAGTAGCAGTAACAGAGGCGATTTTTTCTTGGCCTTTTTTAACTGTGAACTTAATAGGTGTTTCGTTTAAGTCATAGTGTTCAGGAGCTTTTGTTTCGATAAACTCATAGTCTCCTGGTGGTAATTCATCAATGACTAAACGGCCGTTTTTATCAGTAGTTAAATCGGTACGGACGTCATGCCCATCCTTGTTAACAATTTTAAATACTGCACCTTCAAGTGTTGTGTTTTGCTTGACATCATCAACTTTAATTAACTCCACACTACCTTTCGTTAAGCTATTAATAGCTGTAACGAAGACATGTTTTGTTTGACTTTTTTCGATTGTGAATTTAATTGGTTCTTCATTTAAGTCGTAATGTTTAGGAGCTTTTGTTTCAATAAATTGATAGTCTCCTGGTTGTAGGTCTTTCGCGATGATTTTACCATCTTTATTTGTAACTAAATTCGTACGAATGTCGTTACCATTCATATCAGTAATTTTAAATACCGCACCTTCTAGCATTTCTTTCTTATCTATAGAGTCAACTTTCGTTAATTCCACGCCACCTTTTGTTAGGCCATTCTTAGCAGTAACAGAAACGTGAGCTAGTTGACTTCTCTCGATAGTGAAGCTGATAGGTGTTTTATTTAAATCGTAATGCTTAGGAGCTTTCGTTTCAATGAATTGATAGTCTCCTGGGCGTAAGTTCGTAGCAGTAACCTTACCATCTTTATCAGTAGTTAAATCAGTACGAACAATTTTACCTTTCGCATCGATGATGTTAAACACTGCATCAGAAAGTTTTGTATCTGGATTTATATCATCCACTTTTATTAATTCTACAGCACCCTCAGTTAAGCTATTTGTAGCAGTAACTTGGAGCTTTTCTTTTTGGCTTTTCTTAATTGTAAACTTAATAGGTGTACTATCTAATTTATAGTGTTCAGGAGCTTTCGTTTCAATAAACTGATAGTCCCCAGGGCGTAAATCAGAAACAGAAATTTTTCCATGTACATCTGTTGTAAGCTCAGTGGGAATGTCGTTACCATTCATATCAGTAATTTTAAATATCGCATCTTTAAGAGCAGTACCATCTACATCATCCACTTTAGAAAGTTCCACAGCGCCTTTCGTTAAGCTATTTGTAGCTGTAACGGAGATAGGATGAGCTTGGCTCTTTGTGATTGTGAATGGAATTGGCTCTTTGTTTAAATCATAGTGTTTCGGAGCCGTTGTCTCGATGAATTGATAATCACCAGGACGTAGGTCAGAAACGCTAATTTTACCTTGTTGATTCGTAATAAGATCTTTGTGAATTACAGTGCCATTCATATCCACAATTTTAAATACTGCGCCTTCAAGAGTAGTGCCATCGACGTCATCCACTTTAGAAAGTTCCACGCCGCCTTTTGTTAAACTATTTTTCATAGTAACGGTAGCAATATCTTTTTGGCTTTTTTCAATTGTAAATATAATTGGTTTTTTGTCTAAATCATAGTGTTCAGGAGCCGTTATTTCAACGAATTGATACGTACCAGGACGTAAGTTTTCGATAACGATTTTACCTTCACTGTTTGTTTTTAAATCTGTTTTAAGTACTTTGCCATCTTGATCTAGTAAATTAAATACCGCATCGGCAAGTTTTGTTTGATTGTTTAAACCATCAACTTTAAGTAATTCGATACTACCTTGTTTTAAGCTATTTGTAGCAGTTAAAGAAATAGCTTTCTTCTGTCCTTTTTCGATAGTGAAACTAATCGGTGTTTCATCTAAAACGTAATGCTTAGGAGCTTTCGTTTCGATGAATTGGTAATCACCAGGACGTAGGTCGTTAATTTCGATTATTCCTTGTTCATTTGTAACAAGGTCTTTATGAACTACATCACCGGTCATATTAACAATTTTAAATGCTGCATCTTTAAGAACAGTGCCATCAACATTATCTACTTTAGAAAGTTTAACTGCACCCTTTGTTAAAGTATTTGTAGCAGTGACATGAAGAGTTTCAGTTTGGCTCTTTTTAATTGTAAATACGATAGGTTTTTTATCTAAAACGTAATGTTCAGGAGCAATTGTTTCAACGAATTGATACGTACCAGGACGTAGATTTTCAACAACAATTTTACCTTCATCATTTGTTTTTAAGCCTTCTTCAACTAGCTCTCCGTCTGCATCTAATAAGTTAAATACGGCGTTAGCAAGTTTTGTATTTATATCAATATCGTCAATCTTTGTTAGTTCAACGCTACCTTTTTTCAAAGCATTTTTGCCTGTAACATTGATCTCTTTCGTTTGACTTCTTTCAATTGTAAATGGAATCGTTGTTTCATCTAATACATAGTGCTCAGGAGCTTTTGTTTCAATGAACTGATAGTCGCCAGGGCGTAAATCAGAAACAGAAATTTTTCCGTTTTTATCTGTAACAAGATTCGTATGAACTTCCTTACCATTCATATCAACAATCTTAAAGATTGCACCTTCGAGCATCGTACGATCGATGTCATCGATTTTTGTTAATGTTACTGCACCTTTCTTTAAACTGTTAGTAGCAGTAACAGTAATATTCTCTTTTTGACTTTTTTCGATAGTGAACGGAATAGAGTCTTTGCTTAAGGTATAGTCTTTTGGAGCTTTTACTTCAACAAATTGATAGTCTCCAGGACGTAAATCAGAAGCAGTAACTTTACCTTGTTTATCAGTCGTTAAACCTGTACGAATTACCTTTTTAGTATCATGAGCGTCAACAATTATAAATTCTGCACCTTCAAGAGTAGTGCCATCAACATCATCAACTTTAGTTAAAGTGACGCCACCTGTAAGTAAACTATTTTTTACAGTAACAGGGATAGGAAGATCTTCCTTGCTACCTTTTTTAATTGTGAACTTAATAGGTTTTTTGTCTAACTTATAATGTTCAGGAGCTTCGGTTTCAATAAATTGGTAATCACCTGGTGCTAAATCTGGAATAACTAGTACTCCATAATCATCTGTTTTTAAATCTTTCATAATTTCGTTGCCAGTTGCGTCTTGTAATGTGAATACCGCGCCAGCAAGAGCTATACTACTTTCCACATCATCTTCTTTAATTAGTTTAACTTTCCCTTTCGTCAAACTATTTTTAAATGTAAGTGGAATTAGCTTTTGTTGCCCTTTTTCGATTGTAAATTCAATTGGTTCTACATTTACATCGTAATAAGTAGGGGCCTTTGTTTCGATTAGTTTATAGTTACCAGGGCGTAAGTCGTCCACCACTAACTTTCCATCACTATTCGTAACAAGGTCTTTATGAATTACCTTTGTATCATCATTTGCATCTACAATTTTAAATACTGCACCTTCGAGTGTTTCCTTTTCATCTGCAGCGTTAACTTTTGTTAGCTCGATACCGCCTTTTGTTAAGCTGTTTTTAGCAGTAACGTTAATAGCAGTTGCTTGGCTCTCCTTAATTGTAAATTCAATCGGTTTTTTATTTAAGTCGTAATGCTCAGGAGCTTTCGTTTCGATAAATTTATAGTTACCTGGACGTAAACCAGTAGCAATAATTTTACCTTCTTGATTCGTAACTAATTCTGTACGGACATCTTCATTTTTGTCATTAACAATTTTGAAAACAGCGCCTGTAAGTGCAGTTTCGTCAACATCATCCACTTTTATTAGTTCAACATCGCCTGGTAGTAGACCATTTTCAGCTGTAATAACAATTGGTGTTTTTTGATCTTTCTCAATTGTAAATTCAATTGGTGTTGATCGTAGTTCATAATGTTCAGGAGCTTTCGTTTCAATAAATTTATATTTGCCTGGACGTAAATCAGAAGCTTTAATAGTTCCATCTGTATCGGTAGTTAAGTCTGTACGAACGTCTTCGTTCTTGTCATTAACGATTTTGAACATAGCTCCAGCAAGAGGAGTCTTTTTATCAAATTCATCGACTTTTAATAACTCAACGGCACCTGTTGTTAAACTGTTTTTTGCAGTAATTGGAATGATACTTGTTTGACTTTTCTCGATTGTAAACGGAATTGGTTCTTTATTTAAGTCATAGTATTTAGGTGGTGTTGTTTCAATAAATTGATACTCACCAGGCTCTAAATCTTTAATGGATAAGGTTCCATCTTTTTCCGTTTTTAAGTTTGTACGCACGTCTTCGTTTTTGTCGTTTACAATTTTGAATACCGCACCTTCAAGGGTAGTGCCATCAACATCATCAATTTTTGTTAAAGTCACGCCACCTGTAATTAAAGTGTTTTTTGCTTTAACAGAAGCTGCTGTAGTTTGGCCTTTTTCTATTTCAAATAGGATAGGCGTTTCGTCTAATTCATAATGCTCAGGAGCTTTTGTTTCGACAAATTGGTATTTACCAGGACGTAAATCTTTTGCTTCGATTTGTCCATGTTCATTTGTTGTTAATTTCTCATATCCAGGAATATTTTTTCCGTTGCGATCTTGAACAGTAAACTCTGCCCCTGCTAAAGTTTTATTATGATTATCAACTTTTGTTAAAAGAGCAGATCCTTTAGTTAAACTATTTGTCGCAGTTCGGTTTACTACTGTTGTTTGATCTTCAGAGATAGTAAAGCGAATTAGTTTGCTATCTAGTTGATAATGCTCAGGAGCCTTCGTTTCTTGTAAGTAGTAAGTTCCTGGCTTTAGTTTATCTATAATAATTTGTCCGTTATTATTTGTTGTTAATTCTTTGTGTTCTGGAATTACTTTTTTGTCTTTATCAAGTAGTGTGAAAAAGGCACCTTGCAGTGTTACGTTTTTATTCAGGTCATCAGACTTTGTTAAAACTACTTTCCCGACAAATTTCTTATTTGCAAGTGTATATGTTGTAGTCTCTTGTGTACCAAGTTCAACGATTTTCCCTTGTTTTAAATCCCAGCTAATTACATAGCCTTCAGGAGCTTTTGTTTCTTTTAATAAATATTTATCGCGTTTTAAGTTATTAAATTTAGCAATCCCGTCTTTGTCTGTTGTGATTTTACGGATAACAGTTTTCCCTGTACGATCGTATAAAGTAAATTCTGCCCCGGCCAATGGTGCGTTCTTATTGTCATTATCTACCTTTATAATTTCAAGGTTTCCACGACCTTTAGTAGCAGATCCTCCGCCCGAACCAGAAGACATTCGTACTTCAATCGTTTCCGTAGTTTCTGTATTTGTTACTGTTAACTTATTGCCTGCGATTTTCGCTTTATTACTTACTTTTTCTTTATCGTCTGCATTAATAAGTGAACGATATTCTAAAATATAAGCTCGATCAATTTTTTTCAAGAAGGCAATTTCAAAATGTTGCTTTCCGGTATTATTGTCTGTTGTGATCTTTAACTTATAGTCTGTTCCTTGTTTTAATTCATTTGCTGTATCTTTTGTTAAATTTCCGTATGGATCGACAGTTGTAGGATATAAGTGGAATGAATCTTCCACAAGTACCTGATTGTCTGTTGGATCGTCTGTTACAACTGCGTCTGCAATGGTTGATTGGCTTTCGTTAATTGCAATACTCCAATTAATATAGTTGTCATCTTGTATAGCTTTTTTTGTAACAAAGCTACCACCTTTATTTACTTGAGCATCACCTTTAAGAGTGTTAACAATTTTAGAGCCATCTTTTAACTCTGCCTCATTTTTGTAGGTACCTTGGATAAGCTCACCATCAAGACTTGTTTTAAAGATAATATAATAAGGTGAATTAATTGATTGTTTGAAATGAACCTTTAGGGTGTTTTTATTTTTATCTGTAGGCTCTTCAAGTTCATATTGCTCAGTCGGTACAGCATTACCAGGTTTTGCGTTATCCGGACTTCCATTTAAAATCATATCGCGCACTTCGATGGATCCTGGTACTAACTTTTGTTTATCTTGTATTACGTCTATAACATAAGGATCTTTAATCTTAACGTTATTATAATTAAAGCCTATTATCCAAGTGATTTCTTTTGTTTGGGCGTTATAAGAACCGTATTTATACCCATTCGCCTTTGTGAAAGCATCAGGATCAAAATTAGCTGCATCTTTATTTGATTGTTTGTTGGAATCTGCATCTATCCAAGATATGTTACCTGTATTTTTAAAGGAAGTTTTACCACTTTCCAATTTTGTATAATCAAAGTCTGTTGTATATTTTACAACTAATGTCTTTGTCATATTAGACTGATATGTACCTATAAGGGTAATGTTGAAGCCTTTATCCGTCATATCTAAAACATAGTCAGTCCCAGCTTGAAGAGTATAATCTACGTCTTTAATTTCTAATTTCTTATCTTTTAATTGCAATCCACCATGATCAAAGGTATCCGTAATGATCGCGTTGTTTAATGGATAGTTGTTATTATTTACTATAATTGTCCAAGTTGTTGTTTTGTCTTTATAGTTTGTTTCAGCTTTATTATTAGATTTAATAATATTTTGCTGCTTGAAGCCGGCTTCATTTTCTTTACTTGAACCATTATCAGCTGTAACTGTATTTTTTATTTTTCCATCTGTTATGATGTTACCAGTTGGCTTTGTTTTATAGGTAATTACATAAGCACTATTAATATCTTCATTAAACTGTAGGTCGAATCCATTTTTCTTTTTACTTACAGTGTAATTAGTAATAGCGTCTCCTGTTACAAGCTTTCCTTTATCATCATATGAAGCATTTTTCACGACAATAGAATTTTCATCTAGTACATGTGCAGCGTCAAAAACATCTTTTAAAATTGCATCTGTTTTTTTGATATCTCTTTGATCACCATTATAAGTAATTGTCCATTCAATCATTTGCGTCTTTGGATCATATTTACTCGTTTTGTTTAAATGTGTACCACGAGAAACCGTTACAGTAGAGCTTGCGTTTTGTTGCTTTTGATTATCACTCGTTATCGTAACGTTATTTTGGAAATTTTCAACATTTTCATCAGTGATTTTTGTGGTATATTCGATTTGGTATGCTTTATCGATGTTATCTTTAAAAGCAATCTCTAATTTTGAACCATCTGATGAAGTGATTTTGTAATCTGCTAGATTAGCTTCTGCACCACGTGTTGCGTTCCCATTAACATCAACTTCTAAATAATAAACTTTAATAGAATTTTTATTTAAGCTTGTACCTTGTGGGATAGTATCTTTAAAAACAGCGTTTATAAGCTTATCTTTCGTTTTATTCATTTCTACTGTCCAATTAATTTCATTTGTATTAATTGGCCTATCAGGTAACCCTTTTTTATTCGTAGCTGTTTGGACATTAGGCTTAAAGTCAACTGTAATAGAAACATCTTTATCTTTAATTGGGAAAGGAATTTCTTGTGTTGTTGTACCTTTAATTTCAGCTTTATTAAATTCTGTCTTTAATTGTAGGTTACCAACAAGATCTGGATGTTCTTCAACATAATCGTTGAATGTCATTGTGACCTTTCCTTCTTTTGTAACAGTAAAGTTTCCAATTGTGTTGTTTTCGCTATCGTATAAAGGATTGTTAATTGTATTGTAAATCTTAAAATGTTTAGGAAGATCAAAAATATAGTAATCTCCACTTTTGACATTCATCGATTTTAAAAGTTCCCATGTAAACTCAATATTGGCAGGGGAATCTGTACTTGGGCGGTTATCCTCTGTAAATGGTTTTCCGTCTTTGTCCGTTAACTTTACACCCGTTAAAATGTTTGTTGTTATTTGCTTTGGACCTGAATTTGTATTCTCAGCAGGGGTGCTTGCTAATTTTTGTTCTGAGTTGTCAGTGGCGTGCTTAGCTGCTGGATTTTGTTCCGGATTGTCAGTAACAGGTTTAGCTGCTGGATTTTGTTCCGGATTGTCAGTAACAGGTTTAGCTGCTGGATTTTGTTCCGGATTGTCAGTAACAGG
>NZ_JAEHCH010000140.1:0-208 GCF_016483245.1 Bacillus cereus group sp. N31
ATCCATTCACTGGTTGTTCTTTCACTTCATACTTATATGCATTTCCTTCGGCATCATATGCAGCTAAATCTGTAAACGCATATTTCCATTCATCTGCTGCGCTCACTTCTTTTGTTGCGATCACTTTGCCATTTTGTAGTAGATCTACCTTGATCATTGTCGGACGGTCTTTCGCATTTCCGTCTTTCCATGTCTTCGTTCCTTCTAC
>NZ_JAEHCH010000141.1:0-207 GCF_016483245.1 Bacillus cereus group sp. N31
CATTAGCTCAGTTGGTAGAGCATCTGACTTTTAATCAGAGGGTCGAAGGTTCGAATCCTTCATGGCTCACCATTTTCAATAAAATATGCGGGTGTGGCGGAATTGGCAGACGCACTAGACTTAGGATCTAGCGCCTTTGGCGTGGGGGTTCGACTCCCTTCACCCGCACTTTTAATAAAATATCTCATAACATGTCTTGCGGAAGTA
>NZ_JAEHCH010000142.1:0-207 GCF_016483245.1 Bacillus cereus group sp. N31
TAAAATACGTCCCTTTACTTCACGACTTTTGGCAAATCGAACAAGACCTAGTTTTGGCAATTTAATTTTGCTTCCTACAACGGCAATGTTTTCATTTGTTTGTTTTGTGGTGTAAGATTGTACGTTGTTCTTCTTAGATTTGAAACGCGGGGCATTGTTTTGTTTTTTGAAAAGGCGTGTATAAGCATCCGCAAGGTTGCGAACAGA
>NZ_JAEHCH010000143.1:0-206 GCF_016483245.1 Bacillus cereus group sp. N31
TTCTTGTGATTCACTTTTTGACCACGATTCGTTAACTCATCACGAATGCGACGGTAGCCATAACGGCCTTCATTTTCCTCATAAATCGCTTTAATTTCAGCTTTCAAATCGGCATCTAAATCCGGACGATTCATTTTCTTTACTAAATCATAATACGTGCTTCGTGGAATGTTAGCTAGCTCTACAAGTGCTTTCACCGAATATTT
>NZ_JAEHCH010000144.1:0-204 GCF_016483245.1 Bacillus cereus group sp. N31
ACCATCGGCGCTAGAGAGCTTAACTTCCGTGTTCGGTATGGGAACGGGTGTGACCTCTCTGCCATCATTACCAGACTTTTATCATTATACACATTCTTTTCAGAATGTCAAAAGGAATTTTAAATATATATTCCTTCAAAACTAGATAACATCGCTTCATATTATATGGTTAAGTCCTCGATCTATTAGTATTCGTCAGCTCCA
>NZ_JAEHCH010000015.1:0-149484 GCF_016483245.1 Bacillus cereus group sp. N31
ATACTTACTATAGAAAAAATTTTCCCAATCATGTTCTTGATTAAAGAAAATAAGTTCTTATAACTCATAAAGAACACCTTACCCAAATATAGTAATTACCTCTCATAGAATGTACCGTTACAAAAAATTTATGCTTATAAAGAATAAATGCATTTTAATTAATTTAATCCATTATTATTAAGTGCTTTTAATAATAAAAACTAAAGATGTTTATCATTATTTCATTTCAAATAGCTTTATATATTTTCAACCGAATATTGTCTAAAGGAACTGGAGACATTACTAAATGCGAAAGGAGGGAAAACCATGAAGAAAGAACTTTCATCTATTTTAAGTGCCCTATTACTAACTATTATGGTTTTTGGTACAAGCGTCCATGCTGAATACGATGGATATAATACGAATAGAGTTAACAACAGCAATAGTACAACTCGAGTTAATGACTATAATATGAATAGAGTTAATGACCATAACACGAATAGAGTTAATAATGATGTGAGAACTCGAAATGTAAATACGACAAATGATTTAAATGATAATCGTAATAAAAACAATAATTGGGCTTGGCTTGGTTTATTGGGACTAGTTGGATTATTTGGCCTTAGAAAAAAAGACAATGATCCAGAAAGACGTTAATGTAAAACATTGTATTTAATTTTAAAAGATATTTATTTTTTAAAGTCAATAACAAACCGAAAGAACCATAATTTTGCCCCTTGGGCAGGCTTATGGTTCTTTCGGTTTGTGGCGATCCTCATATAACTTCAATTTTTGCCTATGCTGTCCCAGAGTGTTTCATCTATTGCTTATTAAGCGCAGGAGGTAATTTCTACGACTGTCAAAATATATGTAAACCACATCAACGGTAAAGAGCGTCCCCTTTGAGCCCTTCAATCCTTGAAGGGCTCCCACGCTAGTTAATCAAATCAAATAATCTCTTTGCTTCGCTAAATCTGTTTTGATTGACCAACATCCTTTTTCCTATAACAGGGCTCTTGCTACTACACCAAGTACTCCTGTTAACAATCCGCTTATGATTAATCGTAAAATCCATGTAGTATTTGCACTAATTTTATCTAATTGTTTATTAATAGTTAAAACATCCTTTTCAGCTACTAGTATTCTTGTTTCTAAATTTTTCATATCATGTTGCATAGCTTTTAAATCTAGTTTCATTTGATTAAAATCTTTTTCTAGTTCCTCCAATTTTGTCATATAACATATTTCTCCTTTAAAATTTAATTTTAATACTTTATATGCATATGATAATTAAAGGATAGTGATACAAAGAGAGGTCCTAAATCTATTAGAGTTGCACCACCTGCCCATCAAGCTACATTAATAAAAAATACGGCAACTGTATGCTTTATATTAAAACTTCTGGCAAGTTTATGAGTAAAAAAAGATTTATGGCAATATTATGGTTCAAATCACAACAATCACATAAAAACGGATACTATTAATCGGATACAATGAATTTCTTAACTTGATGGTAATGGAGCATTACTTCCATTTGACGAACTACGCTTCTTTTTATGCCGTTTCTTCACTTACCCATATCTTATATTGTGTGTAACTGCCCCTTTTGCTGAATCCCTTGGTATCATTGATTTCATTTTACTTTCTCTTTTGAGTTACACAGTACAAAAATTATGAGTAACTGTATAGAGATACCACCAACATTTTGCAAAATAACCTACGCTATGCGGAAAAATAAAATAAGCTGCCCATATGGACAGCTTATTTACATAATTATCGTTGCTGGAAGTGAATAGTTTCAGATTAAAATGAACTAAATAATCAGGGGAGCGGTCAAGTCCAAACCGAGTTCTGTATGTAACATATATTGATTAAATGTATGATAAAGAAAGTGAGGCTAACACAAATGAACACTTCCAATCAATTTAACCCTCCTATTCTGTTCATCCCAAAAGAGAAAGAATGTTACGAAAAAAGAATATCTGTCTTGGTTTCCATCAAGATAGATCCTAAGACTTTATCTCTTTGTTCAAGTTCGAGCCATCAGTTTACTGCGACAGGTACGTATTCTGACAAATCAACTAGGGACATTACAAAACTTGTAGAGTGGTACTCTAGCAATCTTTCAAGTGCAATAGTTTCAAATGAGGAAGAAACAAAAGGTTTGACTACAGCAATTAATACTGGGGAAGCTCAAATTTTTGCAAGATTAGACGGAATCATGAGTTCGGATAGTTGTCTCACCGTTATTGAACCAGTGGTTCAAACTACAAATTTAAAGGAATCCAATAATTGTACGTTGGATATAAATAGAACAATTCCTAGGACTGAGACAACCAGTATGAATTGTCCTAGCAGAACTTTCGACTTTGGTAAGGACGTCTTATTGCTTGAGAATGATGTTGCTTCTTATGATTTTGCCAAACAACTTTGGTCACTCACTAAATATACTGTTTTGCAGATATCTCCATCAATTATCAAAGATCAATACACTACAGGTGAACAACTGGCAGCGGATTACTGGTGTGTTTGGATCGGAATTCAAGGGAATATTACTGATCTGGACGTCATGGCAATGATGAAACCAGGAGGAATCATTGATGAATTCACCAAGCTCGGTGGGATTTTCATTGTACACGATACCGATACTAATCCAAGAATTGTAACATCTTCTGAAGGACTTGAGTTCATTGGGGGGAAATCTGAGTCACTAACACAATTTTCGAAGCTTGTACAAATACCTTTGTCCTTTGAGTATCTTCGAACATATTTATATATTAACTCTAACAAGAAAGAAGGTGACTCTATGGCTCTTGAAACTAACTGTGAGACTTGTACTCCTCCTGAAGGTTCCACATCGATTCTTACTGTGGATATACCAGGTGGTCTAGCTATTAATTTATTGGGAATTCATATCGAAGCTTGTCCAATCTGCGTTACAGTATTTACTGATGGATCCGATACACTTACATCTCAACAACAAGATATCACAAATAATCTTATCAAAATCGTTCAGAATTTAGTTCCAAATATTCCTGGTGCTTAAAGGGAAATAGTTTGTAATTTAATACAGGACTTGACCAAAAAACGGTCGAGTCTTTTTTATTTTTTTCCAAAATGCTGCAATACCCTAGATTTAAAAAGAAATAAGCAATGATTAGATTTTAAACCTTGTCATTGCCTTATCCATTGCATCTTGATTTACACCTATATAACGTAAAGTGACCTTCTCTGAGGAGTGATTGAATATTTCCATGAGTAATGCTATGTTTTTTGTTTGCATGTACATATGATACCCGTAGGTCTTCCTCAAGGTATGTGTGCCTATTTCATCTAATCCGAATTCTGCCGCTGCTCCACTTAATATCTTATATGCCATACTACGACCAATTGGACAATTCCTACCTTGTCTACTTTGCAATAAGTACTCATTATCTTCTCTTTCTTCAATAAACCATTTAAGTTCTCTTTTCAGTGCTGCAGTAATTTGTATTCGTTTCTGTTTCCCTGTTTTCTTTTCCCGCATAGATATATGACTGCCTTTAACATCCCCTACTTTCAATTTCAAAATATCTGAGATTCTGAGCCCTGTATTAATACCCATAATGAAGAGAATGTAATTACGTAAGCTCTTTTCCTTAAAATACTCTTTTAGCTGTTGTATTTGCTCTGGATCACGTATCGGCTGAACAAAATTCATTATTCATTACCTCCAGTTTCTTCAGTCTCATAAACTTCTAATCTAAGAGCAAAAGCAAGTTTATAAAATACTCTAGCCTTAACACGTCGATAAGTACGCTCGCTCATGCCGATTTCGTTATATACCATATAATCACATACATCCTCATCTTCTAAATAACGCTTAATGATGATGTCTCTTTGATTCTTTCCTGCACGCCCATTACCCAAACGACTAAGAAACTGATCAATACGAAATGATGTTTGCTTAATCCACTCTTCTCTTTCACTTTGCTGAATATTAGCCATCGCTACATCTTCTAATGGCTTTCCTACATCATTTGTAGGTCCGTGATATCTAATTTCATAAGAAGGAGTGACTTTCATTTCTTCACGCATCATTCCAAACTGTCTATATAAACGTACATTTTCGAGAACACCCTCTAATTTTTTCTGCGTTGCTACTCTATCGATTTTTGGTAAGAAAGATAATTGTTTAGTCATGTAAGACCACTCCTTTTTATTTTCAAATTACTTTTGTTTTAATGCTCCGCGTCTTCGTTCATAACAAGGTCTATGCATCCCCATTAAATCCTCAATTTCACGAGTACTTAATTTCTCTTTTTATTTTTTCTTCTTTCCTTGCTTGGATTGCTTTTTCCATTCATGTAATTGATCTTTTAGTGCCTTCATTTCCCCATCTCCCTTTTAAAAATAAAGAGGACACCATTTCTTAAAACAGCTTAATTACTGTTCTAAAAATTGGTGTCCTCTAGTTTTCTAGCCGGACGATATTCATTTCAAAGGATTATTTTATAAAAATATTAACTAGCAAAATAATTAATATTACTAAGCTATTACTCCAATCGTTCTATTTAATTTATACATATATTAATAGTAATTTGAGAAAAGGAGGTGTTTTTATATGGCTGAGCATACAAAATGTGTTTGCGAACAATTAGAAAGATTACAGTTAGGTACAGAAGTAGATGTTTTCCTTACAGGAACAACACTAGAGGATCTTATTTTTACTAACTTTAATCCAGATAATTTTTGTGTAACATTTGTGGATAACACAACAGAACCTGGCTCTATAATTGTTTTGGACTGTCGTGATATTCAAGCGCTTAGAATTGAAGCTGAATAGAGTAAAGATGGGGCTTTGAAAAAAGCCCTATTTCATACAGCATATTTCAATATAAATTATAAAATAGAGGAGCCGGAAAAATGTCAGTTTTCATCAACTTTGCTATTACTCCCAAAGTATTCAATCCTAATCTAACATCTCTTCCAAATAACCGACGTTCTTTTATCCCAACCCCAAAAGAGAGTTCTAAAAATATTTGCTATCTTTTAGAAACATTTTACTTAGGAAAAAAAATAAAACAGCTGTTAGTTAACGGCACAATATTAAAAGCTTCTATATTTGTAGGATTCCATAATAGATCCCGCCTTGCTACATTTATAGATGAAAACGGAAATATCACTGTAGTTAACTGCGAGCGTATTGATGCGATTCTACTCTAATTATGAATTTACATTTAAATAAATAATCATTATTTTCAAGATACACGTTAGTTCTTACACATAATACCAATAACTGTTACCATAAAAAACTTGGTCCGAAGTGCACTTATATACAATACCTTTTTTATTTGACCGAATAAGTCTCCAGATTCCGTCAATACTGTAGACAACCCATTTCTTAACCACATTCCATGATTCGAGCAGTTAGCTTTTGCTAACTGCTTTTTATTGCGCTCCAACTCTTGCTTCTTGAAATGCTCCTTGACTGCCTTTTTCCAATAAGTACCCATTCCTTATTTTCCTTGAATAAATTTTTAAACCTTGTCTATGCTATAGATACATTCAATTATTGAACTTCCTAATTTAAGTTTTAAGTGAATAAAATTCTAATTTTTTCCGATACTATGGAAGAATTTAAAAGGTTATTTTAAATTCTTCCCACTCTAGTTCTCTTGGTCGAGAGGTGAGCAGTTAGCTTTTGCTAGCTGCTCTTTTTAATTTATTCGAATAAAATTCTAAATTCTGTCCAATACTATAAATGGGCTGATACAGCTTGAATTCACAGTGACCTCTGTAATGTTCTTTTCCCCTTTCTCTGAGGGCTTAGCAGTTAGCTTTCGCTAACTGCTATTTATATGGATTTTATTTAGTAATTCCATATTTCATCTCCTCGAATAAAATCAAATATTCTGGCGACACTAAATACAAGCTACTTTTTCCCCAAAGTACTTTCTTTTAGCAGTGCTTGTGAGGGCAGTTAGCTTTTTGCTAACTGCTTTTTTTATATTAAACTAATAATAAAACTTTGTTCTTATTTCTGTTTTACAACAAATATTTCTAACCTAGCCCCAGCTCAAAGTGTTACCTCCTATCTTAAAGAGCACTTATGCATGGTGCTCTTTTTTTATTGTCTTATTTCTACAAAATGAAATTTTTGTTGTAATAATCCCCGTATAACATTTCCAATCCTGCTAACACTATAACTGTAACTCTAAGTTACACATCTTAACTTGTAGGGCCTAATTTTCTTTTGTACAACAAGCAGTTAGCTCATTAGGCTGATTGCTTTGTTGTGCTGAATGAAGTTTTAATTTAGTTTTCTTTCCTGCATATTTTTTCGAATTCTGTTTATACTATAGTTGTAACTTTTCGTTACAACTTATATCTGTATCCAGTGAAACTTCTAAAATTGTACAATAGAGCAGTTAGCTACTTCAGCTAGCTGCTTTGTTGTGCTGAATGAAGTAGCTAGCTCAAGTAGCTATAAAAAGCTTTCTCAACATTCACAAAATGGAAATCAATTTCCTTTTATGGCGATATATCGGTAATTCTATAAAAGTTTATCGTTTCATTAAAAGGACCCGTCCCCCCTAATCGGGTCCTTTTAAATGTTCCTTACTAAAATAACGTTTGTATACTAGTTTACAAGCCGTTTCTTTTCATAGAAATACAACATAGTATAAAATACAGGACCAAGCTTTCTAAAAACTTGTCCGAGTTAGTTCTTAAAAAGAGGTGAACATAAATGCCTATCGTTAAGCCTTTTATAGCTGGAAGACGATTTGTAAGTACAGCAGCAACAGGAACTGCCGCTGGAGCGGATTTAACTTTTGCTAACACAGACTTCACTAATGACACTGGTGCTGTAACAACATTCCCTGCTTCTTACGCTTATTTTACGCTTTATATTAATGGCGTTATTCAAACTGGTGATACTATTACTGGTGTGACTACTACAGCTGCTACTATTGTAGGAGGAGCCGTCCTAGATGGAGGTACTCCTATTGCAATTGAATTTACTATAACGTAACTTTAGTTGTCTTTTTAGAGGTTTCTTTAGTAGAAACCTCTAATTTTAAAAACTGACATTAACTTTAGTATCAACTACATAATACAGTGCATATACTAGTATAGAATGATAGGTATTTATACTCACTCTCGAAAAGAGCACTTATATATAGTGCTCTTTTTTAGCTTCTTCTTTTCTACAAAATGAAATTTTTATTAAGTTCACTTTCACTCCTGTATAACCTTTCCGATTCCGCTTATACTATAGCTGTAACTTAAAGTTACATAGCATTACTTGTAGGGCCTAATTTTTTTGTACAACAAGTAGTTAGCTAATCCAGCTAGCTGCTTTGTTGTGCCAAATTAATTTTGGGTTCAAATAATTCACACCTTTTTAAAAATACACATACGATATTACATATTCTTTTACAGTAATGGTACTGGTCATAAGAGCATCCTCAAAGGTTGCTCTTTTAAATTTAATCTTCTATTTAATCTGTTCACAATTTTATGAGGTAGACATATTATTAACAAGACAAGACATAGTTTATATATAGTGGTGCACAAAAAACTTTGTGTACCATTTTTCATCTCGATAACTTAGTAATTAAATAGCTTTTTTGTTCAAATACTTCACGTCCATAAAAAAATTACATTTGGTATCATGTACTCTTTTACACTAAGAGCTTTGATCCGAAGAGCACTTATATAGTGCTCTTTTTGGTATGGAATGTGAAATAAAGGCTTGCTCTTAAAACCTTTTATGTAATTATTGTAGGGTTTTTCCTTACACCCGTGTGTCTGTTTACTCATAAGTTGTTAAAGTATAAATATAAATTGTTAGTTAATTTATAAGGGAGGTGTAAAAATGAGTAAATTTAAAAAGAATTGTCACATACCCTTTCCATGTGCCTTTCCTTTACCTCAAATCGGGTCTACTGGATTAACCGGTGCTACTGGACCTTCGGGACCTACTGGAGCTACCGGACCTTCAGGTGGACCTCGGGGACCTACCGGGCCTACTGGAATTCAAGGTAGCCTGGGACCTACTGGGCCTCAAGGTATTTCTGGACCTCAAGGGATTCCTGGGATTTCTGGATCTATTGGTCCAACTGGACCTTCTGGAATTCAAGGTATCCAAGGCATCCAAGGCATTCCTGGCATTCAAGGTCCTATTGGACCCACTGGAATAACAGGGGTCACTGGAATTCAAGGGATTCCTGGCATTCAAGGGATTCCTGGCATTCAAGGGATTCAAGGGATTCCTGGGCCGACCGGCCCTCAAGGGATTCCTGGCATTCCTGGTTCTGTAGGTCCAACTGGACCTTCTGGAGCTGTTGGACCTACCGGCCCTTCCGGGGGACCGCCAGGACCAACGGGCCCGACTGGACCTTCTGGGGGACCACCAGGACCAACCGGAGTGACTGGCCCCACTGGACCTTCTGGGTCACCAGGACCAACCGGACTTCAAGGTATCCAAGGGATCCAAGGCATTCCTGGCCCCACTGGACCTCAAGGAAGTCAAGGGATTCAGGGGATTCAAGGTAATCCGGGGCCTATTGGTCCTATTGGACCCACTGGAATAACTGGGGCGACTGGAATTCAGGGTATCCAAGGTATTCAAGGTGATCCGGGACTTATTGGACCTATCGGCCCGACTGGCCCAACTGGGCTTCAAGGTATCCAAGGCATCCAAGGCATTCCTGGGCCTACTGGATTACCAGGAACCGCTGGAGCTACCGGACCTACTGGGCCTACCGGTCTTACAGTATCTGGGTTATCTCATTATGCTTATGTTTTCAATACAGCAGCTCAAGTTGTTGCCTTAGAAGCACCTATTCTTTTTAATTCACATGGTAGAATGACATCTGGTTTTACTCATACACTGGGAACTTCTCAATTAATGGTTCTTAATGCAGGAGATTATAAAATTTCTTTTTCTGTATCAGGAGTTGAGCCTAATCAATTCACACTTTTTTTAAATGGTGCTCCGGTTACCAGCGCAGTTTATGGATCAGGTGCAGGAACTCAGCAAAACAATGGGCAAACAATTCTCTCTTTAGCCGCAGGTGATATTATTACCCTTAATAATCATACTTCCGCTGCTGCAGTTACTTTACAGACTTTGGCAGGTGGAACACAAACAAATATAAATGCTTCGATTGTAATTGAAAAATTAAATTAATCATTTATTTCTTGAAACTCTGGCAGTAAATAACCTGGTGTAGATTTCTTTTTTCAACAAGCAGTTAGCTTTTGCTAGCTGCTCTTTTAATTAAAATAACGATTTTGTATTAAATCACGAACTTTCACTGGATCTGGTAGTGCTTTTTGTTCGTTTTTTCAAATAGAGATTTTGTTTTACTTTTGCTAGCTACCCTTCCCTTGTATAAATGCACCTTTTTTACACACCCTATTAAAATCCAAATATTCCTCTTTTAGGACGGTACTAATATGAACAAGACATTAAAATACATTTTAATCTTCTTTTGTGCGGTATTTTATATTGTAATTATGGGCTCGATTGTCTATCTAAACTTTGTTTAAGAGCATTTTATTCCTCCAAGTAAGAAATCTAAGATCAAAATTAGTAGCGCACTACAAGTCGCTCTTTAGCTTTAAAATAAGGATTTTGTTTAAATTTCATTAACCTTATTGATTCCTTTGCATACAGTATTATCACAAGGAATTCCACAGGTGGCTCTGGTCCAGTTACCTTGAATTTCTTGCACACCTTGTGGAAAGAATCCGTTTATAACAAACGGGTTCTTTTATTTTTTCGTCATAAAATAACTATTTTGTTTGGTTTTAGAACCCTATTAAATTGGTACTGTACTTTTTTTAAACCCCTCTTTAATATCGCTAGGTAAGTACAGTACCAATTGCCTATTATTAATAAGATAACTCTGGTCTTTCTTCTGGTACGATGGAATCACTGTCATCTATTTCATCAAGAATTATTTGCGTACGATCTTGATTCATTTTCATTAATAGCAGTTCAAATGAGTTTAAATTTCTTAAAGATTTTAAATCAGGAACATTATCAAATTGCATGTCCCATCCTTCACCTTTTCCTGATTTCCATTTAGATAATCGAATGGCAAAGTTCATTTTCTCATCATGATCACATTCAAATACTAATGTTGCATATTTAAAGGAACTCCAATCCCTATCATCATCCTCAACTACTTCAAATCTAACATCCACATATTCATACGTTGGTTCATCATCGTAATCAACTTCTAATCCATCTGTTTCTACATTTTGTTCAACATGTTCTTTCCATTTATCAAATAAGTCTGTTACCTTAATTTCTTTTTCTGCTGCCGGTATCATTAATTCTTGGAAATTACTTAATAACTTTTTGTTTTCTAATGCTGAATTCTTTAGAACAGCGACCATTACGCTGTCTAATTTAGTTATATAATTCGAGTAATCATAGTTTTCTAGATATGGAACCATAACCGACTTCACTTTTTCTTCAATCACTTTTGTTAAATCGCCATATGATCCAAATAAACTTCCTAATGCATTGTTAATGCCTTTTTCTAACTGTTCCTCAATTAACTTCTCAACCATTCCCTCTGCTAACTTCTTGCCAATCACGTCTTTAATGCTGTTTTCTAAATTCATTATTATCGCTCCCTTATTTTTGTTTTGTATTCAAATAACGCTTTTGTTCAATTTCCAGCCCATCTCTACAAATCATGCAGGACTTACACTCCTAAATGTCGAATATTGACAGATTTAGGAGGTGTATTTTTAATGAAATTTCAAAAAGAATATGAAATATTGCACTCTATAAATCCTGATAAAATACTAGAAATTTCGTTTGACTTTAAAAAGCATAGAATTAAAATATTCTTTTCTAACAAAGAAGAAAATCAATTTTTGGTTCTTGTGTGCGAAAATAGTAAAATCTCTTTTGTTAAAAATTACCCAGTCATTTTCAAAAATGGTGTTGCTAATATTGGTATGCACTGGGGTCGTTACTATACATACGCCATTGGATTAAGCAACACAACAAACCCAGGATTTACCGAGTTTCAGAAAAAACTTAAAGAGTCAATTCAAAGTGTAGTCAACTCAAATGATGATTTTAAAATCTCTTTTCTTGATAGTCGTGAAGGCATACAAAAAATCCGAGATGCCAACAGTAATTCTGTGCTACCGAATGAAGCAATTTATTATCATTGCATCAGGAGAACACCTATTACTGATAAACAATTTAAGAAAGTAACAGATTCGCTTGGTAAAGACATAGCTATACATTTAAAAAACTCAAATGTAACAGCTGTCTTCACAGCGGATATCACTAAGCAAAAAACATTCGTTCTTCCTTAGACCAGTGATAAATAGCTTCACTACTCCAATCCGTTCCAAAGAAACACATTTAGAGTGGATTGGATTTATCTATTCAATTAACGCTTTTTGTTTAGTTTTCCTCTGCAAAACTTCATGCACCATCAATATAATTGTTTGACCACTCTCGCCATTGTTCTTCAAGAAATTGCTCTACATCCTTATCTACTTTCGGATCATATAACGTGAATGTTTCATCATGTGTTGCACCTACGTAACCGATACCCAATGTAAAACACACCTTTGTATTTGGATCCATTTCTTATTCCTCATTTCTCTACAAAATTCAAATTTGATTAAAGTAACTGTGTTTTTCGTTCTTCCATACGAATTACTTTTCCACTTTGATATACAAATGATTGTTCACCAAATCCACCTTGGGGTGGTTCTATTAGTTGGACCTGACCATTTTTAACAACATATATTCCGTTTATTTTCAAATCTATTTCAGCTGTCATTTCTTCAAGTTTTTCTTTAATAATTCCCACTAAGACCACTCCCGTATGTTATGATTATTTTGTCGAAGCAAGTCGGGAGCAATCTCGGCTTTTTTGTTTGTCTACAAATATCGCACAACATTTTCTGGAACAAATAATTGCTCAAGTGATAAATAAAGCCGTATTGGAATCGGCTCCTTATTATCTCTCGCAGACTTGCAAAGCTCCTCCGCTTCTTCCCAATCGAACTGCTTATCTTCCACTCGCTTAAATCTCCAAATTCCAATTGTATATTCCTCAAATAATTCATACTGATCATTTGGCGCTGTTGTTGGTTTTAATTCATCAGTAGCTCTTACTTGCTTTGGTACTTGAACAACTACATCCGTAAAACGAACTTTAGAATTTAATCGATGAATGTGTGCTTTCTCAGTATCGAATGCTACTACAGGCTCAACATCAAATATTGTTAACTGCTTTGGCATTACAATCCTCCTAAGCCTCTTTTTTATATTTAGCTAATACTTGTTCTAAACGTTTACGTTCACCCTCTAAATCCGTTTCATCGTGCTTTACAGGCTGAGATTGCACTTCTGTTTCTTGTGTATGTAACCAATCAGGAACAATTTCTTTTCGAGCATTACTTCTGCCACCACGAGATTGGTATTTCTTGCGGAATTGAGTTTGTGCAGCTTCAACATCAGTAGTACTCTTATACCCCTTAGCATGCCAATCTCTTAAAATACCTTGTACATAAGACATATTAGGTGCATTCTTTTCTAGAGCTATTTTCATTGCTTTAATAACAAGCTGTGCATTCAAATCTTCAATCCATGCATTAATACCCTCAGCTACAAATGGTTTAAGAACTCCAAAATTTTGCTCATAGAATGCTATTGGATTTTCTTCTGCAACTTTTTTATCTCTTGAGCAGCTTGCTGCTTCTTCTTTTGTTTTTGTTTCTTCTTTTTCTTTTGTTTCTGTTTTTGTTTCTTCTTTTTCCTTCATAGGGTCTTCGAAGCCCCTTATAAGCCACTCAAAACGAGCTTGGAAGTATTCCTTAATACGAGGAATTTTAAAATCTTGCTGCTGTTCTAAATCTAAACATGTCTCATAAAAATCAATTAAAAAATCTTCACACTTAATATTCTGGATTTCTTTTAACACACACTTTTCAATATTCATATTTGTAATAGCATTGAATTTAAGCCAATTAAGCAACATAATTTCTTTCGTCTTTTTGTTGTAATAAATTTTCCCATAATCAGCAAAACGCTCTAGCAACTTCTCAACCGTTTCACGGTTATACCCTGTATCCATTTCTATCACTCGTAATGGAAGCTCATAGATACCACTCTGAGAAGTTTTACTATTAGTCATTAAGTATAAGTAGAAGTATTTTTCCTCCGGTGTAAGATCTAAAACGAAAGCATCTTGCCAATATGAAACTTGAACAGGTCTATAAACTGCCATATTATTCATCCTCCATTGTTTTACTTGATTTGCTTTGATATACTTAATCCAATTCAATTTTTAGAAAGACTCTCTATAAGAGTCTAAAATCTATCACTCTGCCAAGTGATAGATTTTTTATTTTTTACGACTAACTACTGATGCATTGATTCCCTGCCCTTGAAGGCTTTTAACAACTACACGATAACTCTTCGATACATCGTGATCCTCTTTTTCATTACGAAGGCTCTTAAATTCTTTTGCGCATCTATTTAATTCCTTCTCCCAATGATCTGCTTCATCTAATGAACTAGCATTGAACATGTTATGAATACATGTCACCATACAGTTATGTAATTCATTTGCAAAAACAAAATCACCTGGTAGAACTAAGTCGAACAGACGATTACATTCTACTTTCATAATTTGCTCCCCATTTTTAATGATTTGATACTGTACGCATCGTTATGACCAGAAAGAAAAAGCAGACTCTATTAAAAAATGGGGTCTCAGCCTTTCTGATCATAACGACAAGCACAATTGCTTGTCGCACTAAATTGTTATATGCTATAATTTATCTATTGTCATGATTGGCTATCGCAAGCTATGCGGTGGCCTTTCCTTTTTTCTTTTTGTTTTTCAAAACAAATGCTGCTTCTATAATTCGAATCCTTATCTCCATTAATTTCTTCTCTTGTTTTAAATCCCTAGCTTTCATATAGTCTCCACAAACTGCTGCAATTCGAATATCACCATATAAATTTGCTTCCTTACGAATTAGCGTTTTATATTGATTTAAAGTTGGACTTGCATAATCAATTGTCATCACTTAAACCTCCCCAATAAAATAATTAAATTAAGCTTTTATATACTTCCTAGCTCGTAATGATACTTTCCAGTACTTAAAGATTTCTTTCATTGAAAAACCATATTGATCACATAGGACCGCTACGAGGCTCATCATTGAACCTGTAGCATCCAGGACTTCATGCATTACCTTTTTCAAATCCTCTTTCTCTCTTTCGGACCAAGTTTGTGAAGGCTTAGACCAACATACTGTATCAAGTTGTTCCAACGCTTCATTGGTCTCTTGTTGGACCATGTACCTCATACTTGCAGGATGTAGATCTATAAGCTCTCCATTAAAAAATGGGATACTAACATAACCAGTAGCTTCACTCCACATTTTGAAAAACAGTTGTGGATCATCAATGCCTTCTGTAATACATTTTCTTAAATCCTCTGGTAACTTTCGTTTTTCAGTTTCATATTTTGCTAGTGACTCACGACTCACAGGGATTTCTAAGGAGAGTTGTTCTTGGGTGATTCCCTTTCGTTTTCGTGCCATAGCAACTTCTTTTCCTATGGACATCGTTTACTTCCCCCATTCGTACCTAAAGCAATATTTATTTGTGACAACTTACTATGGTAATTTATTATTAGACGGATTCTTTAAATGGATTGTAATACTCTGTATTGTTTTCTATCCATTCAGTGTGATTTTCCATCCACTTAAAAAGAAGGTGTGTAGGAATAAGAACCCCTGCTTCGCGACATACTGGAAAATCAGAACGGTTTAATAGCTCAGATGCTTTGGTGCGTTTAATATGTAACAGGTCCATTAATTCTGTAATAGTTAAAAATGGTGGTAATTCTTTCATTGGTTGAAGGTGCTCAGTTGCTTTTTGCACTTCTTCCCGGATAATTTGACGAAATGATTCGATATCGAAGTTAATCATAAATACCTCTCTCCACCCGATTTTGTTCCTTTAAGGAACATCGATTCCCAAAAAATATTGTCCAATCAAAATTCAAACTTCCCCCTATTTTTTTAGCTATTTCTACGGAAGGTGTTTTTGTTCCATTTTCAATATGAGTGTAATAACTTCTAGATATATTGCATTTATTTACAATACCTTCATGTGTATATCCTTTTACATATCTAAATTCTTTTAACCAATCCCTCAATATTATTACCTCCTTGTTTCTTAAAAGAACATCTTAACAAGATTATAAGTTACTTTAAGGAACAATTCAACAAAAAAGTTCCTTTAAAGAACAATCGATCGAGTTACTATTAGTAACACAAAAATTCGTTTATAATTAAAAGTAATTTTTAAATATAATGGTGGTGACTACTTTGAATACCTTTGGTGAAAAATTGAAGTTTTTACGAGAAGAAAAAAAGAAAGACAACGCTGAATGGACACAAACATATGTAGCTAATCAACTAGGTGTTGCTCGTACTACATATACTGCATATGAAAATGATACTAAACAACCACCTATGGAAACTATCTTAAAGATAGCCAATCTCTTTTCTGTTTCTACTGATTTTTTACTTGGTAGAGTGTCTAATTGTAAACAAACAAAGTCCCCTGAAATGGACACTATAATAAATGACCCTGAATTAGGACTCTGGTTCAAAAATATTAAAGATGCCTCTCCTGAAAAACGTGAGGAATTAAAGCGTTTTTGGGATTTCATAATGCTGAATGAAAAAAATAGAAAAAGTGAAGATAAATAAAATAGAAAATTTATTAACAAAAAACACGCTTCATGCGTGTTTTTTGTTACATATACATTTTATTGTTATATTATCTTTATTAAATAAAAAGTGTTAGTTCTATACTTTGAATGCAATTCAGAATAGAGGTTGGTTTTTAATAGACAATCTTTCAAGATTGCTCTTAGTTATGACAAGAGGTCCAACACTACTTATAAATGACAAAATAATTGTTCCAATTTTTTCTTTTTACTATAATTCGGGCAATCTATATTTATCATTTATTACAAGTCAATATTTCTATTTTCCAGCAAGACAGTCCGATTCATTCATTTACACTTGTTAAATATACTTAGTTAACTTTTTATAAATTTTTAAATAGATCCTCTTCTTGAAGCTGTATTTCTTCTTCAATTAATTCTTTATATTTTAATGCCTCCAGATAATCTATAGCAAATCCATTAGTCTCTTCTGCATAAGCTTCTACTTGCAATTTCAATACATGCTCATCCATCTCATCTAAACTTAAGTTTTCATCGAAAACAACAAAATTATTTTTCTCAGAATAAGAAAAATAATTCCAATGAAGTTCTTTTATCAAACTACTTCTTTTATTTTTCAATAGTCTCAAAATGTACTCTATCTTAATATCCCTTTCAAAAATTATTTGCTGACCTCTACCACCCAAAACCGTTGTTCTTATTTTATAATCATTGATTGATGGTATTTGATCAGAAAACATATCTCCGATAATTTCTTTCAGTTTATCCCAATTACCCATATGGGCTCGGAATGGCGATGCTTTTGTGTCTACTCTAGAATAAGAAATCATCCCTCTATTAAACCAGGTTTCTAAATACTGTAGTTTCAAATTATTTTCTGTCGGATTAGTAGTATGAGTCGATATATATTTAAGAAATTTTTTTATTATTGGATATACAAATACTTTATCAAATAATTTTCTGTCAATATCATAATAAAAATCAAGCATATTGAAATAGATGGGGAAATTAGAACTTTTATATATATTATTTAAAATCTCTTCCCTATTTTCCTGGTTATCAATAAAATACGCCGCAAAATACTCCATAAATGATTTATGTGCCCACTTAAAACTTAATCCTTCACTTGTAAATAGGGGTACTGTTTCAAGTAAATCCTTAAATATAAGTTCTTCTTGAATATCCTTAAAATATGGACTATTCTTTGCTTGACCAATTAACTTTAACATTTTATTTTTATCATAATCGTTTACATTCTCTCTTAGACATAGGAATCCCAACTTTATTAAAATTTTTTGCATACTTCCACTTGATAATCCACTATATTTATCCCTTTTATAACTATCCTTGGATAAATCATGACTTTCAAAAAGTGCATCATAAACTTTTCTATAAAACTCTATTTTTAGAGCTGGAATATCCTTTTTATGTTTAAAAGTCAAATATAAAAAAGATACTAACAAAGGATTCCCTAAAAAGGATTTCAATTCTGAAAAACGTTGCTGTGTTATATTTTCATCAATTTGTTTTGTAATTGATGTATATAAATTTAACTGAACTACATCATCATATTTCTTAATTAGCTTGTAAGCTTCTTCTATTTTTAAATCTTTAATCTCATACTGTTGAAATTCCCCAAAACTAGCTAAAGACTCGTCTGGTCTTGAGGTTAGATAAAAGATATTGTTACCTGCTAGTGAAATAAATCGTTTTAATTGTCTTGTAACATCTTGTTTATATTGAAACGGAATTTCATCATAACCATCTAGAAAAAATATAAACCCGCCTCTATTAATTACTTCCACTAAAAAGTCCTTACTATGAGTCTCCTTTAATGTTGATATATTTTCTACAATAACATCTATAATATCTTTTTCTTTGGTTAAGTTTCGCAGTTCAATAAATACTGGAATCCCCATATTTTGCTCAATAGCTGATATAAACATTGTTTTCATCAATGTAGATTTCCCCATACCTGCATTATCCACAACAACAACCTTTTTATACCGCTCAGAAAAATCCTCTTTATATTCATCGATACATATTTCTTCACGTTTTTCTTTTGAATATATAGTTAAGGGAACATAGATTTGTTTAACTTTGATTTGCTGTAGGCCAAGTGCAATAACATTTATATTATTCTGTTCTTCATAAGTTCTATTTAGATAATCAGAGAAAACTTCAAATACAAATGTCTCTAATTTCCTGTCTATTTCTCTCGTTTTCTTACTCTCCTCTAACTTTGGCTTCAACCAAGTATCCAGCACATGCTTTACAGGCTCCAAAATTAAGCCCGATGCAACTGAAACTGCAGTACGAGTAGCTAATTCATCCATTATAATTTCTCTCCCTTTATTCAATAAAATTAATTTATATATGTTACAATTTTTGTTATATTTTTAATTCCCTTTTCAAACGCCATACCGTTGGCAGATCTGCTGGTGCCCAGTTCAATTTTAATAGATTCATAACATTAACCCATTTCAATTCTCTATGCTCAAGAGCTTTCGGCACACCTGAATCTATGAACGATTTATATGTAACCTCTTTCTTAAGTAGATTGTTTAATAATTAACTTACTATCTTCATATTTTGTTCCAATTTCCTCTCTAACTTTTCAACATCGGACTTATCATCTAAAACAGGTAAGCGATGGTGACAGTTCGCACATACACCAACTGTATTATAAATAGAACCTTTCCCACCTCGCGATAGCCATTCTACATGATGGGATTCTAGATAAGGATTCCTATTCTAATCCTCAAAAGGAGCTGGTTGATCACATAATTCACAAACACCATTAGCTCTTTAGCTTTTACAATTTTTTTCGATTCCAATTGCTACCACCATACTTTACCATGTATTTTATTCATTTATTACCGTATCTTAACATTTAATTCCTGGCAAGATATAAATTAACAACCCTACATAATTATATGTATATAAATTAATATAAAAAAATAAAACTTCAAATTCTTTCTCTTTTATTATAAAATAAGAACAAGTGTTCTTATTTTATAAATTTAATGGAGTGAAAATCATGTTTCAATCGCAACCCTACTACACAACACAACTTGAGGACTATATCCAGCACTTGTACCAATCCTTATCTATAATTGTTCCTGAACAAATCGATATGATAGAGATTGCGAAAAAGCTAAACATTTGGCTTTACTTTGCTCCGTTTGGAAGTCATGCAATGAAAAGAAATCAAATAGCTAACTTAGTTATTGATAATCGTATTTCTCAGCAAGAACAATGGGAAGATTTTGGTCATGAGACCTGTCACATCCTATTTCATTCTGGTAATCAATTATTAATGCATCAAATGTTTCTGGATTATCAAGAAGCAAAGGCTAAAAACTTCGCACAACAATTTTGTGTACCTACTTTTATGTTACGAAAGATTCCTCCCCTACAGTTAAAAGCATATATAATCTCAGAAAAATTCAATGTAACAACACAATTTGCTGAAAAAAGGCTTTTACATTATAAAAATCAATTATTAGCAAGTAAATTATAGAATCAAATATTAAAATATTGTAATTTACAAAAATAACGATTCAGGAGGTATTGAATATGAAAGGAAGTTTTCGTAAACGTGGAAATACGTGGTCTTTTATAATAGATATCGGTATAGATCCGGCCACAGGAAAACGCCAGCAAAAAAGTAAGAGTGGATTTAGAACAAAAAAAGAAGCCCAAAATGCTGCTGCAACGATGATTACAGAGATAGAGAAAGGAATATATTTTGATGACAAACAATTAACTGTTTTAGATGTTTGGGAAAAGTTAAAGCCTCTTCGTAAAGCTGAATTAAAAATTACATCTTATGAGAAAGACATGAGCTTAGTAAAGCTCTATATCCTTCCACCGTTTGGTTATAAAAAAATTAAGAGTATTAAGCCCGTAATGATTCAAAGCTACTATGCTGAACTTAAGGAAAAAGGACTC
This sequence comes from Bacillus cereus group sp. N31, assembly GCF_016483245.1. Lineage (NCBI taxonomy): Bacteria > Bacillati > Bacillota > Bacilli > Caryophanales > Bacillaceae > Bacillus > Bacillus cereus group sp. N31. The sequence goes on from NZ_JAEHCH010000015.1 coordinate 19,686, forward strand.
TCAAATGGTACAATCAGCAATATCCATCGTTGCCTAAGATGCATTTTCAAACACGCTGTAGAATGGGAAATTATACATGATAATATATTGAATAAGGTTAAAAAACCACGTGAAGAGCAAGGTGAAATGAAAACATGGTCTAGCGAGGAATGTAATCGATTCCTCCAGTATCTAAAAGAAAAAAACATTAAATACCATATGCTCTTCTTACTTGCAATCTATACAGGTATGAGACGCGGAGAATTACTCGCACTAACGTGGAAAGATATTGACTTTGATAATAAACGTATCCTGGTTAATAAATCACTTGTAAAAACAGAAAAAGGACTATTTAAAGCTGCTACAAAAACTAAGTCTTCAAATAGAAGCATTAGTATCTCTTCTTTTGTTATAGAGAAGTTACAATCCTACTACTCCTATAAAAAGAAAGAATTTTTCCGCTGGGGTATACACTTGAATGATGAGGCGTTTATTTTTACCGGCAATACCATACATTCGCCCTTACATATAGATGCTCCCCATCGCTTTTTGAATGATCACTATAAAAAAGCTGGTGTTCCTCGAATTCGTATACACGACTTACGACATACTCACGCTACACTTATGCTTCAGGCTGGAGAACACCCTAAAATCGTACAAGATCGCTTAGGGCATTCCTCTATTCAAATGACTTTAGACAAATATAGTCATATCACACAGAACATGCAGCAACAAGCAGCAGAAAACTTTGAGAGCATAATCAAATCTAATGAAAACACCTGATAAAAAATGAAAAGATTTAATGTGAGCAAAATGTGAGCATCGAGGTAAATCACCACTTACAAACCTTGATATAATAAGGTTTGTCATACTATATCGTTGAATCTTGGGAGAAGAATGAGCAGTTTTAGAATTGTTCATTTTATATTATATAAAACTACAAAAGTGTCACAAGTGCCTGTTATACAAGCATTTGCGACACTTTTTATTAACTACACTAATGCTTATTACTAAAAATTCAACTTTAAAATATAAATAAAAAAAGAAAAGGACGATTTCTATCGCACTTTTCAAATCACATCCTATAAAGGCACTCTATTAGGATCTTCTCTTTCTAGGACCTACAATTAATTTAATTGCTGTTCTTTCTTGATTATTGATAGAAATCTCTTGAAATGCTGGAACAAAAGCCAAATCAACACCACTTGGAGCAACAAATCCTCTTGCAATCGCAATTGCTTTAATTGCTTGATTTAAAGAACCTGCCCCAATTACTTGGATTTCCACATTGCCATTTGCTCTTAGTACACCTGCTATTGCACCTGCAACTGAATTTGGACTTGATTTTGAAGATACCTTTAATATATTTTCCATGTAAGTTGCTCCCTCTATTATTTAATAGCTCTTTCGTTACAGTTTTAAATATTTCAACGTATCTTTAACTATTATTCACACCAAAAGCAAACAATGCTTCCTATGTAAATGAATTCGATACCTTTCGTCTTCTTCCTGCCCAACTGCACAAATAAAAAGTAACGAATAAAGACTCTAATATACAAACGTTTAAATAGGAGCAATTCGCTAAACGACAACATTATCGCACCAAAAAATAACAATGCTACTTTTTCAGGTGCAATTCGTATAATAAGCGTTTCATCAATACTTCAATTTATTTAGAACTTCAGTTCATTTTTCTACCAAATTATTATTTTTTTCGTCTTCAAAAATCGTTATACATATTATTCTAATAAACTACATTTCACCATTTGAGTGCTTTATATTCCAAATCTACCACCTTATACAGGACAGGCATACATGCCAATAGTAGTTCATTTATATATACTACTATGCATCTTACATTTATTAATCATCAGGAGGTAATATATTGGGTTCATACTATCATTCTTCAAACTCGTATAAAAGATGTTCCTGCCACGATTCACATAAACCATCAAAGCCAGCTTACGGTACTTTCTGGCAAACTGAGTTTATAACTGTTCCTTTTAGTGGTTCTTTCCCATTATAGAACGTAAACCCCTATTTCATTATTCTGTTAACCTAATAAACATAAAAAATTGCCGTCCCCTTCTAACACAAGGTTTCGGCAATTTTCATATCAAAATCTATTCACTCTTACTTCTCCACATAAACCGACTTAACAATCGTACGATTATAAGGTTTTCCTTCTTTATTTATCCCTTTTATATCCATCGTAACGTTATATACCCCTGGTTGCTTTATGTCCTTCAAAGCACCTGTAAATGTATTTGTATTAACATTTTGTAATTCATTAAATTCAGAGACTAGCTTCCCTTCTTTATTAACAACTCTTACTGTTATGGAAAGATCTCCTTTCATTTCAGGTGCCGCAGGTGATTTTTTCAGTTTATACTCTGATTTGTTTATTTTGACTTTTGTTGGCATTTGAAGAACGAATGGCGCGCCACTTTTGTGATCGCTTACAATTAAGTATGCATCTTTCGACTGCTTCGCCATCATTTTAACTCTCCATTCTCCTACGTCCATTTTGTCAAATTTAAATGTACTAATTGTTGCCCCATTAAAGAAAGATTCACCTTCACCAGTAGTTATCGTACTATCTTTATTTGTATACACTTTTCCTTTTGGAGATATTAGTTGTATTTCTACATCAGAAGCAGCTGTTAATACAGAAACTATTCCTTCTGCCTTTTTATCAACCGCCACAGCTTGCTCTATCCACTGATTTTGTGGCAATTCTCCCCCTAAAATATTTTGATTAGAAGTTGTATTTAATTGCTCTATATTTTCTTCTGAACTATTACTTGGTGCTACTAAAGCTGGCACGCCTACATTTGCAGTACGTAAATATGGTTCAATTCGTGCGAAAACAGCTGATCCTTTTCGTATATTGTCATGATCAAATTTGGAATCTGTAAATAAATGTGTGCCATATGGTAGCTTAGCACTCCATTCATTTACTAATCCATCATTCGAGCCGTACGATGACAAATATAATCCGCCCATAGATAACGCAGAAAATACTGGTCCCCAGCTAGTCCCAGTAGCCGTATAGTAACGGTTTAATTTAACTGCTGGATTATTATCTATCGTTGAACGAAATTTTGCCATTTCCCCTATTTGTAACGCGTACGTACCATCATCTTTTTGACCTAATATAGAAGCAAGCCAACCTGCCCACCAACTATATGATAAATCCGCTAAATTTGAGCCGTGATGTGGTGTCGCAAGTGTAATAATATTCCCAACAAATCGATTCGCACCATATCCAACTAATGCCGCTTGTGTATCTATACCGCCTTTACTATGCGCTACAATAGTAACCTTTTTACCGAAATGATTATATATTTCTTCCAGTTTTTGTGCTAACAATTTTCCGTTGTCCCACTGACTAGCCGATCCTTTCCCTGCCGCATCATATAATTGAATAAATACCGTTTGATATCCCGCTTTCAACGCATAGTCATACATATCATTTATATCGTGATATACAGTCTTTCCATACCAACTATCCGCATTACCATTTCTGCCTTGTACAAAGAGAATTGGAGGCTTATTCTCATCATAATTAGTTGGTTTTTGACCTAAAAACCAATCGCCAGGTGTAAATACTTCTGTATCAGGAAACCCCTTTCCAAGCTCTTTTACAACTTCTGCCCTTACATTTGTACTAATCGATGGAGCCATGATAAAAAATATAATTAGTAAGGCAACACATCTTCTCATTAATCGCATGTTACTCCCCCCACTTTTTTTGAAAGAAGGTGCTCTTTGTAATAATTTATATTTTCTCCCTTAATAATAGCTAATCTTTTTACTTGAAAAAGATGTTAGCCCTATATTCAGGTGATTACTCGTACACCCTCTTCCTTAACTCACGTTATTCTCTTCGTTTCCATCTCTTCCTTTTGAGTAAACACGACAAAAAAATTTCTCAATACTTGTTAACTTCACTACATCCAGATGTTTTTCAAATCATGATTGTTTATATAAAGTATACAAATCTTGAAAAAATTTTAGTGAAAAAACATTTTATTACTAATTAGTTATTTAAAAACATAATGAAGATATGTATTTTCTTTTCATTACATACAAACGAATTTAAAAGGAGCTTGTATTGTAAGACTTTCCTATGACTAAGTATTTAACTGAAATTTCAAAATATACAATCATATTTTCAGAAACATATATTCTGATAATTTTCGCAGACTTGAATTAAGTTTTTAGAAGTACTAACCTATCGGTGAGCAGAAGAAAATTCTGTAAAAAGAAAGGAGAATGCTTTATGATGACCAATTTACAAAAGGAGTTTTTTAAACGATTAAAAATTCCCGCAAAAGAACTAACATTTGATGACTTAGATGAAGTCCTCTTAAAAATGGGAATGATTTTTCCCTATGAAAATCTTGATATTATGGCTGGTACTATTAAAAACATTTCAAAAAATAACTTAGTAGAAAAGTTACTTATTCAAAAACGAGGCGGTCTTTGTTATGAATTAAATTCCTTATTGTATTACTTTTTAATTGATTGTGGGTTTCAAGTATACAAAGTAGCTGGTACTGTATACGATCTTTACGATAATAAATGGAAACCTGATGATGGTCATGTCATTATCATTTTAAGTCATGATCATACAGATTATATTGTGGATGCAGGTTTTGCATCTCATCTCCCTTTACATCCAGTCCCTTTTAATGGCGAAGTCATATCTTCTCAAACGGGAGAATATCGAATTTACAAACGAAATACCCGAAAAGGTACACATATTTTAGAAATGCGAAAAGGGGCAAACGGCGAATCTACAAGTTTCTTACAATCTGAACCTTCAAATAAATGGAAAATAGGCTATACTTTCACTATAGATCCAATAGATGAGAAAAAAGTGAATAACATTCAAAAAGTAATTGTAGAGCATAACGAATCGCCTTTTAATAAAGGGGCTATCACTTGTAAATTAATTGATTATGGTCACATATCATTAACGAAAAAAAATTATACAGAAACCTTTAAAGGCACAAAAAATAAACGACCAATAGGTTCTAAAGAATATGCTCGCATTCTTCGTGAATCTTTTGGAATCACTCAAGAGAAATATGTAGGAAAAATATTAGAAAGAGGCTAGTTGATTAAAAATATTTCATAATAAAGCAGATTCTATATATAGAATCTGCTTTATTTTATAATTTTTTATAGCGTAATTCCTTATCAGTGTTACTCTTTTAAAAGACTAGTATTATTAAGCATTTCTTTTTGTGCCATGTATTACTTACATTTCAATTATATACTCATCATCATATTTATCGTATTGTAGCCCTGCTCCTATTTTTGATTCCGTAACTTGATCCCTTAAAAACGGTGCGGCTTCCATATTGCTAGTTGCAATTTCAATTCCATATTTTTTCGTTAAATGAGCTAACTCTATTAAAAACCACTCTCTTCGCAATGAAACTGGAATATCTAATGTTCTTCTTTTCATATATAATAGCACCTCTTTTATTTTCATAACTTAAAAGAATATCACTTATCAAAACTATCGTTCATCACAAACGCCAATGAAACATTATAGTATATGCATGTCCATTTTAAACGTGCTAATATAAAACACCATTATAGTTTACATAAAATAATTATGTAATAGTAGAAAGAGGAGGCTTATCCTCCTCTTTCTACTATAGAGATTTAAATTAAGAACATCTTGGTACACCAAAAGCTAAAAATAATGCTGCTACTCCTGCTGTAATCGGTACTTTTAACGTAATTACATCGTCTACCTTCGTTACTAAAAAGTACGCATTACCTTCTTGTAATATACAATTCACTAACAATTGAAATTCCATTCAAATCTCCTCCTTTCAATCGATATACTATAATTTATGAAATCTCTTTAAAAAAGTAATAGGAAATATATCCATTTTTCTTTATATACACATTAATCGTTTATATGTCTATTAAAAATATTAATTTTCGAAATGAATAGAAAACGTGTATTATCCAATAAGTTCCTATATAATCAATAGAGAAAATCTTACAAATGGAGGTATGAAAATGGCTATTTTGAGTAATATTGGTGCAGCTTTATTTTTTATTGCTTTTATTCTTTTAATTTTATGTATCATTTCATTCTTTAAGAAAAATGGAAAAGCAAAACAATATGGTCGTCCTGCCGTTATTCTTTTTATGATTTCGATTGTATTAATAATAACTAGTGCTGAGACTTCTAATAACCCAATTGTTGAATTCTTTTCTATTTTAAGTTTTGTTTTATTTATTTTCTTCCTTGTGCTAGCAATCTTATCTGTAATTAAAAAGACTGGTGTAGCAAAAAAACAATTTATTATTACAGCTATTTTATTTGTCATTTTTGTTGCATTATTAAGTATTTCAGCTCCTTCTTCTGAAAAGACGACAGCAACTAGTAAAAAAATTGCATCTAACAATGCAGAACAAAAAGATAACGACAAAAAAGAAGAGGCAGCAAAGAAAGAAGCGGACGAAAAAACTAAAAAACAAGAAGATGAGAAACTTCAAGTGGAAGAACAAGCTCGTAAGCAAGAGGAGGAAAAACGCCAAGCCGAAGAGCAAGCTCATAAGCAAGAGGAGGAAAAACGTCTAGCCGAAGAACAAGCTCGTAAACAACAAGAAGAGCAAAAACGCCTCGCTGATGAAGAAACCCGTAAACAACAAGAGGAGCAAAAACATCAAGCTGATGAACAGGCTCGTAAACAACAAGAGGAACAAAAGCGCTTAGCTGATGAACAGGCTCGTAAACAACAAGAGGAACAAAAGCGCTTAGCTGATGAACAAGCTCGTAAACAACAAGAAGAGCAGCAAAAAGCACAACAAGCTCAAGTACAACAGGCTACAGGAGATACTAGTAGTGTATCCTATGCAAATTGTGCGGCAGTTAGAGCAGCTGGGAAAGCTCCTCTTTATAAAGGGCAACCAGGTTATAGCTCTAAACTTGATCGTGATGGCGATGGAGTTGCATGCGAAAAATAGTAATAAAAAAGAAGCTCAGTACGAGCTTCTTTTTTATTACTGTCCCTTTTGCTTGAATCAAATTCATTTTATTATTCTCAAAAATGACACATAATAAGTGATTTATATCACCACATTGATTTTAATATATTGCTATTCTTGGTTTAGTTATCACATTAAACTTTATGGAGGCATTCATATGGAACATACATTTACTGAAACTTCTATTGTCGGTGAGATTGTTACACAATTTCCGAAAGCTAGTGATCTTTTTAAATCATATAGAATAGATTTTTGTTGTGGTGGTAATAAACCACTTATTGATGCAATTCATGAAAGAAATTTATCAGCAACAGAAGTACTTACAGAGTTAAATACGCTTTATCATAATACGAAACGATTAAATGAATCTGAAATTGATTGGAAAAATGCTTCTTATCGTGAATTGATTGATTATGTTATAAATAAGCACCATCGCTATTTAAATGAAGAGTTGCCACAATTAAGTCCGTATGTAACGAAAGTATTACGCGTCCATGGAGCAAGTCAGCCTCATTTAGCTCAAATTCATAAGCTATTTCATGAACTTAAAATGGAACTAGAACAGCATTTAATTAAAGAAGAAACAGAAGATTTCCCATTAATTTTAGAATTCGAACAACATCCAACTGATGAAAACTATGCAAAATTACGTAAAGTAGTGGATGAGTTGGAGAATGAACATAACCACGCTGGCAATATTATTAAAGAACTTCGTAAAGTGACAAATGACTTTACTCCTCCAGAAGGAGCTTGCGGCACTTATCGACTTGTTTACCAACGTCTTGAAGCTTTAGAATCTGATTTATTTGAGCATATACATTTAGAAAATAACATTTTATTTCCACGTGCAATTACGAAAGCATAGATAAAGCACAGGACATGAGTATACATGCTCATGTCCTGCTTTTTCATTGTGTAAGAAATAGTCACACTTCCCCCATCATTTCATTGGGTAGCTTACTATTATTTAATTAGGTGCGGGTCTCTTCACTCCCCCACCTACCCATATAAAAAATTCCCTTTCACTTATCTCTCCACATAAATCCGAATTTTAACAATTTGTGAATCATTATTAATATGTGATAAATATCACATCTCCCTCTTTTTTTATTTTCTATAATAGAAACATAATATACTTTGTTCAGTATTTCACATAAAAGGGGAAATGAATATGAAAAAACGTTTAGTTATGATCGGAAATGGTATGGCTGGAATACGCTGTATGGAAGAAATATTAAAACATGATAGTGATTTATTTGAGATTACTATTTTTGGAGATGAACCGCATCCAAACTACAACCGTATTATGCTATCTCATGTTTTACAAGGCAAAACAAATATACAAGATATCATTATGAATGAATATAGTTGGTACGAAAAAAACGAAATAACATTATATACAAATGAAAAGGTTCAAAGTATTGACCGAGAAGAAAAAATCATTGTCACAGAAAAGAATCGTACGCTTACATACGATAAGCTCATTATCGCAACAGGTTCTAGTGCTTTTATTTTACCTGTTGAAGGTTCTACCCTTCCTGGTGTGACAGGATTTCGAACAATTGAAGATACACAATTTATGATTGATACTGCTAAAGATAAGAAAAAAGCCGTTGTCATCGGTGGTGGATTACTTGGTTTAGAAGCAGCAAGAGGTCTTATTGACTTAGGAATGGACGTACATGTTGTTCATTTAATGCCGAGCTTAATGGAGCAACAACTAGATGCCAAAGCAGCCTCTCTCCTTCGTGAAGATTTAGAAGCACAAGGCATGAAATTTCTCATGGAAAAGAAAACGGTAAAAATTCTTGGTACAGACCATGTTGAGGGCATTCAATTTGAAGATGGTGAAGTTGTAGATTGTGATTTAATTGTAATGGCTGTCGGAATACGCCCGAATACGCAATTAGCAAAAGATGCTAGTTTAATTGTAAATCGCGGTATTGTAGTCAACGACTATATGCTAACAAATGATGAATCCATTTATGCCGTTGGCGAATGTGCAGAGCATGACGGTATCGCCTATGGCCTTATTGCTCCTCTTTATGAACAAGGTGCAATATTAGCAAAACATATAACGAATTTACAAACTGATGGATATACGGGTAGTATCGTCGGTACGCAATTAAAAGTTGCAGGTTGTGATTTATTCTCTGCTGGCCAAATCTATGAAGATGATCAAACGAAAGCAATATTCATCTTTGATGAATGTAAACGTTCCTATAAAAAAGTATTAATTCGCGACAATAAAGTCGTCGGTATCGTTTTATATGGTGACACAGCTGATGGTACACGCCTCTTTAGTATGTTAAGGAAAGAAGAAGATATACAACAATATACACCAGCTTCCCTTCTTCACAAGGCTGGTGTAGAAAGTGAACTTAACGTTGCTACAATGAGTGCGGATGACACGATTTGTGGATGTAATGGTGTTACGAAAGGCACAATCGTACATGCCATTTTAGAACATGAATTAACTACTTTTGAAGAAGTAAAAGGCTGCACGAAAGCCGCAGGATCTTGTGGTAAATGTCGTCCGCTTGTAGAACAAGTTTTATCTCATACACTTGGAGATGCTTTTAATGCCTCAGCGCAATCTGCCGGTATGTGTGGATGTACACCTTTATCACGTGATGAAGTCGTAGAAGCGATTCATGAGAAAGGTTTAAAATCGCCAAAAGAAGTACGAAATGTACTCGGTTTTGCACATGAAGACGGATGTTCGAAATGTCGTCCTGCTTTAAATTACTATTTACGTATGGCGATTCCAGAAGAATATGAAGATGATAAATCATCCCGTTACGTTAATGAAAGAATGAATGGTAACATTCAGCATGATGGTACATTCTCTGTTATTCCACGTATGTACGGAGGCGTTACAACTGCAGATGATTTAATGAAAATTGCTGAAGTTGCGAAAAAGTATGATGTTCCTCTTGTGAAAATTACAGGCGCAAGTCGCATCGGTTTATATGGTGTTAAGAAACAAGATTTACCTAACGTATGGGCTGACTTACATATGACTTCTGGATATGCGTATTTAAAATCACTTCGTAATGTAAAATCGTGTGTCGGTTCTCGTTTCTGTCGTTTCGGTACGAAAGATTCATTAGGGCTTGGTATGTTACTCGAACAATCATTAGAAATGGTAGATACACCTCATAAAATGAAAATGGGTGTAACGGGCTGCCCACGTAACTGTGCGGAAGTACTTACGAAAGATTTTGGCGTTGTTTGTGTCGAAAATGGATATCAACTATATATCGGCGGAAATGGTGGTACGGAAGTGCGTGAAGCTGATTTTGTAATGATTGTCCCTACTGAAGATGATGTTCTTCGCATCGCTACAGCTTACATGCAATATTATCGTGAAACTGGTATTTACGGAGAACGCACTGCCTACTGGACAAAACGATTAGGCTTCGATCATATAAAAGAAATACTGCAAGATACAAATATGGTCACTAAGTTAAATGAGCGTTTCCAAACAGCTCGTAGCACATATACGGAAGCATGGGGACAAGCACTAGAAACGAATTCATTAAAAGCGATGTATGAAGTAGAAACTGTAAAATAAGGAGCGTGCAGTACATGTTACAAACGAAAGAAAAAATAAAAGTTATGGGTGCAGAAGATCTTCCTATTCAAATCGGTAAAGAGGTACAAATGAAAGATATGTCTATCGCTCTATTTCGCCTTGCAAGTGGTGATATACGAGCTGTAGAAAATCGTTGTCCCCATAAAAATGGACCATTAGCCGAAGGAATTGTATCTGGTGAATTCGTCTTTTGTCCACTGCATGATTGGAAAATCTCACTAATAACAGGTGAAGTTCAAAAACCTGATGACGGCTGTATTCAAACATACGAAGTAGAAGTTATTGATGGTGACATTTATTTATACATGTAATTTTCGAAAGGAAGCCTCCTCTGGCTTCCTTTTAAATAAAAATTGATGAGGTGCGATTATGAACGGATATGTATATTTAGTTGGTGCAGGACCTGGTGATGAAGGGCTTATTACGAAAAAAGCGATAGATTGTTTAAAGCGTGCAGATATCGTTTTATATGACCGCCTATTGAATCCTAGCTTCCTTAGCTATACAAAGCCAACTTGTGAACTTATTTATTGCGGAAAAATGCCAAAGAATCATATTATGCGACAAGAAATAATTAACGCCCACCTCCTTCAATTTGCGAAAGAAGGAAAAACCGTTGTACGCTTAAAAGGTGGAGATCCCTCTATTTTTGGTCGTGTTGGTGAAGAAGCAGAAACTTTAGCATCTGCGAACATTCCGTATGAAATTGTACCAGGTATTACATCTAGCATCGCCGCTAGTAGCTATGCAGGTATCCCCCTCACCCACCGTAACTACAGTAATAGCGTCACTTTACTAACTGGACATACAAAAGGTCCTTTAACCGATTATGGAAAATATAATTCATCTCACAATAGCGACACAATCGCCTACTACATGGGTATAAAAAACTTACCTACCATTTGTGAAAACTTACTACAAGCAGGAAAAAAAGAAGATACACCCGTAGCAGTCATTGAATGGGGTACAACTGGGAAACAGCGCGTTGTCACAGGGACTCTAGCAACCATTGTTCATAACGTCAAAACCGAAAATATTTCTAACCCTTCCATGACGATTGTTGGTGATGTCGTTTCCTTACGTAATCAAATCGCTTGGAAAGAACGTAAACCATTACATGGTAAAAAAGTTTTATTTGCATCTGCAACAAATAAAACAAGTGTAATGAAGCAAAGGTTACAAGAAACCGGTGCAGAAATATATCAAATTCCAACTTTCAAAAAGGAAGAATATACATTAACACTTGAACAAATCAATGAAATTTTTAACGCTGATCGCCTTGTTTTTTGTTCAGCTGAAAGTGTAGAAATCTTGATGCAATCATGTAGTAAATACCAGAAAGATATTCGTTCCTTACAGGCAGAGCTGCAGCACATGAATGTTGCCACTCAAGAAAAACTTATGCAATATGGGCTACTAAGTAAACAAGCAAAGTTCTCTTCCGATACAACTGTTTATTTAGGCAGAAATATTAACCGAATTGCTTTTATTCAAGAGAAAATTGGTGCTGGCTCCTATATGATGACTCATGAGTATACAATTGATCATCGTTTCGATGAAGTTCATTCTCGTATACTTTCTGAATTCTCATGGGATAGCATTGTGTTTGAAGGGCGTGCCTCAATTGATACTTTTTTATCAGAAATAAAACGACTTGGTTTTATTGATATTCTTACTATTCCCTTCTCGTATACCGACGTTCCAACTTTACACTATGCGAATAAAGTCGGATTACATAATGTAGATGAGCAATTACAAGACATTATTATGAAGAAAGATTTGGTGCTACGATGAAAGGAATTGTATATGTTGGACACGGTAGTCGCCTGCAAGAAGGCAATGAACAATTTATTCGCTTTATTCAATCTGTCATGAAAGAACGTAACGAAAGAATTCAAAAAATAGCTTTTCTAGAACTAACATCACCTACCATTTCGGATGCAGTTACAGAAACAATACTAGAGGGAGCAACTGAAATAATGCTTGTACCTGTTTTATTATTTGCAGCAGCTCACTATAAACGTGATATTCCTCTTGAAATAGAACAAATACAAAAGAAATACCCACATATAACATTTTCAGTTGTACCACCTTTTAGTACGCATCCACATATGGTTGAACTTGTAGCGAAAAGAATACGTGAAACTATTCCAATGCAAGGTAGTAGTATTTTACTCGTAGGAAGAGGCAGTAGTGACCCCCAGCCGATACATGAGTTACAACAAATCGGAGCAGCTGTCGAACGAAAACTCAGTATGCCAGTATCGTGCTCCTTTTTAACGAAAGGAACTCCCTCTTTTACTGCTGAGCTCAAGACTATAACATCGGCCGCATCCCATGTATATGTCATGCCGTACCTTCTCTTTACCGGATTATTGCTTCAAAAAATCAAATTGCATACAAAAAAATACGATCACGTTACGACTTGTAACTGCCTGAAGTTTGATACATATATGAAGTTGGCATTATTAGAGCGAATGGAGGAATGTGTGTATGTATAGCATGTACCCTCTAATGTTTAATCTACATAATAAAGTGGTCGTTATCATTGGTGGAGGTAAAATCGCATATCGAAAAGCGTCTGGATTAAAAGATACAGGCGCTTTCGTCACCGTTATTAGCCCAGAGATTTGCGAGGAAATGAAAGAACTTCCTTATATTACTTGGAAGCAAAAAACTTTTAGTAATGATGACATTAAAGATGCTCATCTTATTTATGCAGCTACAAATCATCATGCTATAAATATGATGGTCAAACAGACCGCCCATGATTTTCAGTGGGTTAACGTTGTAAGTGATGGTACAGAATCATCGTTTCACACACCTGGCGTCATTCGAAATGATGAATATGTTATAACGATTTCAACTTCAGGTAAGGATCCATCGTTTACGAAGCGTTTGAAACTAGAGTTAACCTCTGTCCTTCCTAATCTTATAAAAAAACTTTCTCGTACACACAAATTATAATCTATTTCTTAGCTAAAATAGTAATTACCTTTGGACAAACGTTTTTTAGAAGCGTTTGTTCTTTTTGTTTTGGTTTCTTTTTTGAAACTGCACAAGCAATCTGCGAAGAAAATGAATGGTTTCGGCAACTTGTAAACAAGTAAATGTTATGATAACTGCAACATTACGAGCAACTCTTTCAATTCATTTTTTACATTGAATATTCATTCAACCAAATTAGCGCTTGTTCATAATCGTCAAAAAACTCCACGGATTCTTTTGTATTGGATTGTTGCAAATACTTCAGTATCTCCCCTTCTTCAAGAAGAAATGCAATTGCCTTACTATGATTCAAAATGGTTTCATTGAAGAACTTATCCTTCCATACTTTTTGAACAGAAAAATGATTTGGCGTGTATCCTTTTCTATCTACCAATAATTTGTATTTCCGCCCCTCAGAAATAAATTGCTGACAAACCTGCTCAAAATCATTAAACCATTCATACACATCCTCTGTTTTAATCTGACCAATTAGATGGGTAACAATCAAATCTCCTGAAACTGTTGTGCTGATATTCTGTTTACTTAACTTGGAATCATCTCCCTTTGTTACAATTATGCGGGAAATTCTTATAAAATCAATAAAGATAAAATTCTTAAGTAATAAAACAACATTATTTACGAAAAGGCCCTTGTTATACATAAGACAATTCATTCTTGTTTGTTTAAGTAGAAAAAAGGATGCCTCTACTAGGCACCCTTTTCTCTATTAATTATTCTTTAACATTACTAACAGCTTCTCTTGGCTATACATCCACACTGTAATGATTAAACAAGCAAGCGCTACTTCTGATAACGCCATAAATCCGATTGCATAATGACCTGTCAGTTGGAATAGTAATGTTAAAATTAATGGCGGGAAGAACCCTCCTAGTCCGCCTAAAGCTGACACAACACCATTTACAATCCCTGCTTGCTCAGAGAAGTACATTGGCACAAGCTTGAAGATTGTACCATTGCCAATACCTGCACAAAATGCGACTAGTAAGCAACCAAATGTGTATACGTTCATGCTTGGCATAAATGATAGGATAATACCTGAAAGTGTTAAACCGATAAATACGAAGATTAATATTTTAAATGGATTAAATTTATCACCGAGCCAACCACCAATCGGGCGCATAATTGTTGCTAATACGATGAAGCCAGCTGTCCGCATACCTGCATCTACTTTCTCTAATCCGAAGTGAGATACTAAAAAGTTTGGTAAGTATACTGTAAATGCAACAAATGATCCGAATGTTAAAAAGTAAAAGATACATAAAAACCAAAGTTTTTCATTTTTATATACACCTTTTATTTGTTCCATTAATGGTGTATTCACCTTTTTTTCTTTATGATCGCCTAATAAAAAGTTCATAAGTGCAAATGCTGCAAGTAAAATTAAATAACACTGTACTGTCGTTCTCCAGCCAACTGAAGTTGCAATAACAGGTGCTAAAAATGAAGTAATTGCTGTTCCAGCGTTACCCACTCCGTAAATACCATTTACAAAACCGTGGCTCTCTTTTGGAAAGTACTTTGGTAAAGAAGTTACTCCTACAGAGAATACAGCACCACCAATCCCTACAAATAAGCCACCAATAATTAAATCCATCATAGAATTGGCAACACTAATGTAAAAGACAGGGAATAATAAAAGAATAAAACTAATAAAGAATAATTTTCTTGCTCCGTAACGATTCGTCCAATAACCAATTGGAATGCGAAGAATAGAACCTAAAATAACCGGTACTGCTGTTACCATAGAAATTTGTCCCGCAGTTAATGGAATATCTGCTTTAATATAGGGCATTAATGATGATAAAATGACCCATACCATAAAACCGATAACTAGATTAGAAGTTTGTAAACTTAATTGAAAATTAGGACTTTTCATCCTGTTCCCTCCTATGTATGCATAGTTATATTCATTCTCTCGAGCCTAATCACGTCCTAACATGATTAGGCTGAAAAGAATCAACCACCACTTACTGGCGGAATCATTGCTACGACATCGCCAGTTTGAATGATGTCATCCTCATTTGCGTATTCTTCATTTACGGCGACCATTATCTCGTTTGAAATTGCTACATTGTATTTCTTAATCAGAACTTCCTTTAGTTCAGAAACTGAAATATTTTCACAATCTATTTGCAAGACCGACTTACTTGCTTCTTCTTGCAAATGTGCAAATAATAGTACTTCAATCATGTTCTCATCTCCTTTTCAGGCTCGCCATTACCATATGCTATCTTCTCTAACTGATCCCCTATCCATGACTCACCATCTTCCCAAAACTCTTTCTTCCAAATCGGAACAATTTGTTTTATACGCTGCATAATATATTCATTCGCCTCATATGCCGCTTTCCGGTGTGGTGTAGAAACAGCAACAACAACAGCAAGATCAGAAATTTGTAATGTACCAATGCGATGTGTAATTGCCATATATGTCCCAGGCCACTTCGCTTCTACTTCAGCACCAATTTTCTCAAGCTGTTTTTCCGCCATTGTCTTATAAGCTACATACTCTAAATAAAGCGTGCGACGTCCTTTCGTAAATTCTCTGACAGTACCAATAAAAGTAGTAACCGCACCGCACTCACGGCGAATTACTTTACTTGTAACATCTTCAATTGAAATAGGAGTATCAATTACTTCATAATACGTATGTGTCATCTTGCACCTCTTATCTTTGTATAAATTAGCAATCTATTTTTCTGTTACTTGTATGATCGAAGCGGCTCTTCCCACGGCCACTCACTTCCGGCGTTTGATTCTAATAACAGTACCGAAACGGTTATTCCTGCTTCAAATCCTCTCGTTCCTCCCGGCAGAACGATACATGCATTCGCTTCTGCAAGTGAAGAAATTGCGCTAGATTTATCTAAACCGACTGGTGTAACTTGTAATTGGCCATCTACAAATTCTACATTCCCTCTTACAAAACGAGTAAACGGATTTGCTTTCGGAAAGTCTTTCTGTAAAATTGCTTCTGCTCGATATAAGTGCGAATCTTTCCTGTGCAAGTATGTTCCAATGACTGGTCGAACATATAATTCACATCCGACATAACAAGCAGAAGGATTACCAGATAGACCAAATAATAATTTTCCTTCTAGCTCAGCGACAGTTGTCACACTTCCTGGTCGCATCGCTATTTTATTGAAAAGTACATTTGCTTGTAATCTCTCATAAATAGCAGGTAAATAGTCATAGTCTCCTACTGAAACGCCACCAGTTGTAATTAATATATCAACTTCTTTTATCGCTTTTTTTACAGTGTTATAACACGTCTCAAAATCGTCAGCGAATTGTCCATAATACTGTACAACTCCGCCTTCTCGTTCAATTTGAGCAGCGATCATATAGGAGTTACTATTTCGAATCTTCCCTTCTTTCAGTTGTTCATGTACTTCAAGTAGTTCACTCCCTGTCGTTACAATTCCAATAACCGGTTGTCTTACAACATGCACGGAACTATAACCAAACGTAGCAAGCAATGCCGCTACTCCAGGGTTAATAGAAATCCCTTTTTTCACAAGTATGGCATTTTGTTTTACATCTTCTCCTTGAAAAGAAATGTTATCACCAGAAGTGAAAGAGCGTTTTAATTTCATATAAGTCTTTTTGTTTTCTTCAAACCCTTCCGTTAGTTCTAACATAACAACAGCATTACATCCCGCTGGAATTGCGGCTCCTGTCATAATACGTACAGCTTGAAATGCTTTTACTTCCTCTTTAAAAACAAAACCTGCTCCAATTTCACCTATCACTTCAAACTGAATTGGGTTACTGCTACTTGCTTCTTTTGTATCTTCTGCTCGAATCGCAAATCCGTCGTACGGAGAGCGATCAAAATGCGGAACATCATGATCTGCAACAACATCTTCTCCGAGGATTCTTCCGTAACTTTCTGTAAGAGAAACCTTTTCCATTTCACCTTGATAGGCATATTCCATTACACGTGCAACTGCTTCTGCCACTGAGATTGGTGTACGTTTTTCTAACATTCTTTTTCACCTCGTTTTGATAAGAAGAAACTCTCTTTCTGTTCATCCTATATATTTTGCGTATAACCGTTTTGCCATTTTCATATCATTAGTCCCATGAATAAACGCTCTGCCGTCTGTAAATAACACAAAACGATATTCATCTACTAGAAAGGATAGTAAATATGGAGTTTTTTTGACATTCACACTTTTTTGTAAGCGTTTTTGAATTTCTTCTAAATTAAGAATTCTCTTTATTCCTGGACGGATTTGAACTGTATTCCGCCCGCATAGCACTTCCGTTTTCATCTGTGCTTCAAATGTTAAACTTGGATACGTGCGTACATTCCCACAAGATGGACATGTACTTTTTTTCTGCCTATTTACTTTTAATGAGAGATATTGATTGTTCCAAATATCAAATGATAACATTGTTCCTCTTAACGCCTCAAAATCATCCACCAATATTTTCATCGCTTCTGTTACTTGGTGAGCAACAACCATTTGTACCGCTGGCTGAATGATTCCGGCTGTATCGCATGTTGCACCGCCCATAGGATGATCCATTAAACAGCGAAAACATGGTGTTTCTCCAGGAAGAATCGTATACGTTACACCGTAACTTCCAATGCATCCACCGTATATCCAAGGTATATTTTCTTTTTGTGAAATATCATTTATAAGTAGGCGCGTATCGAAATTATCAGTCGCATCTACTATAAGATCTGCTTCTTTTGTTAACTCTTCCATTTCTTGCATTGTAACATCCGTTACAACAGGTACAATTTCTACTTCAGAATTAATTTTTCTTAAATGCTCTGCCGCTGCAATTGCTTTCGGTTTACACTGCTGTGCATCTTCTTCTGTATATAACTGTTGTCTTTGTAAATTACTCCATTCAACGTAGTCACGGTCAGCAATTGTCAATTTTCCAATTCCCATCCTAACGAGCGCTTCTGCATTCGCAGCTCCTAGTGCACCCGCACCGATTAGGAGCACATGCTTTTCTTTTATTTTTCTTTGTCCCATTTCACCAATTCCAGAAAACAATACTTGCCTTGAATAACGCTCTTGCATAGGGAACCCTCCTTTCGTTATCCACCAATGTAAGACATTTCTACTTTTGGACGTTTATTTGCACTTTCAGCTGTTCTTTCATCTGAATACTGATCTTTTCTAAACTCCCATGTATGTTGTAGAATTTTTAATAGTGATGCATCAGAAATATTTTCTCGAAGAAGCGTTCGCAAATCCGTTCCTTTCGTTCCAAATAGGCATGTAAAAAACTTTCCGTCTGCCGAAATACGAGCTCTCGTACAAGAAGAACAAAATGACTCAGAAACAGAAGTAATAAAGCCAACTTCTGCATTGCTCCCTACATATCGATACACTTTAGCTACTTCTCCAAAGTAACGAGGCTGGGCGGGCTCAATCGGATATACACGATTAATTTTCTTTATTAATTGTTCCTTCGTAATGACTTGTTCAAAGTTCCAGCCGTTCGTACTGCCCACATCCATAAACTCGATAAAACGTAGCTGAATTTCTTGTTCTTTAAAATACTGAGCCATAGGAAGAATCTGACTATCATTCATCCCTTTTTTTACGACCATATTTACTTTTACTTCTAATCCAGCTGCCTTTGCTGCTTCAATTCCTTTCAATACAGGTTTTGTACTTACATTTCGTCCATTAATTTTTTTGAAGACGTGATCCTCTAACGCATCTAAACTAATATTTACACGTTTTAATCCCGCTTCTTTTAACGCCTTAGCTTGTTTTGCTAAATGAATACCGTTTGTTGTGAGTCCAATATCCGTTAAGCCTTCTAGCTTTGCAAGCCTTGCAATTAACTTTGGTAAATCTTTACGCAATAAAGGTTCACCGCCAGTAAGTCTAATTTTATTGACTCCCATACTTATAAATAATCTAGCTAATCTTTCTATTTCATCGAATGTTAATAAAAATTCTTCCTGTAAAAAAGCATAATCAGATCCGAACACTTCGGCTGGCATACAGTATGTACACCTAAAATTACAACGATCAATAACTGAAATACGTAAATCTTGAAGTGGCCGCTCTAACGAATCCCTCATCTTCTCGTGCATCCATATCCCTTCTTTTCTACTGCAATCCTTAGTAGGTTTCATATTTTTTATTTGCCTTTATTATAAAAAAGAAGCTACATATTCAATGTGACTTTTCTCACATTACTTTCCCCATTCAAAAATTCTTCACAAATCCGTTCGAATTTTGTTCACATCTTCAGTTCCTACTCCTTACGGTCAGTGAAATTTTACATCAATTTTGAAATAGCTCTTGCATTTTCAGCATACTTACACTCAAAATAGGAATTGTATTGCTTATATGAAGAAAGGTGATTGCTGTGGCAAACAGTATGAAATTATCTCAAGATCTAAAGGAATTACTTGCATCTGTTGAATATAAAATGCAAATAAAAAAAGGTAGTTTTATTTTCCAAGAAGGTATGGAGGCGACAGAACTCTATATCATCCACTCCGGAAAAGTACAAATTAGTAAACTAAGTGCTGATGGACAAGAATTGACACTCCGTATTTGTTCGGAATATGACATTATTGGAGAATTAACATTGTTCACGGACAATGCGAAGTATTTATTAAATTCAAAATGCCTTGAAGATGTTGAAGTAGGCGTTATAAAGCGTGAAGCGTTAGAAAAAGCATTACTCCAAAAACCAGCACTTGTATTTGAATTTATGAAATGGATTAGTGAACATTTAAGAAGAATGCAAACGAAGTTCCGAGATTTAGTATTACACGGCAAAAAAGGCGCCCTATATTCTACTCTTATACGAATGACAAATAGTTACGGTGTATTAAAAGAAAATGGTATTCTCATCGATTTACCATTAACGAATCAAGAACTTGCTAATTTCTGTGCAACTTCACGGGAAAGTGTAAATCGCATGTTAAATGAACTAAAAAAGCAAGGTACAATTTCTATTCATAAAGGAAAGATTACAATCCATGATTTACAATTTTTAAAACGTGAAATTGCTTGTGAAGATTGCTCTGCTTCTGTTTGTAGCATTGATTAGCATCTTATTTAGATACTTATACCTACAAAGAAAACCGAGGTCTCCAATTAGATCTCGGCTTTCTTTATAAATTACTAAACATGTATACCAAAACTATTTTTTCAATTCATTAGGAATACGTCTTCTGTAAATTACATAACTACGGCTTACATATTTAATTGGAGCACTAAATACATGTACAAGTCTAGTGAACGGCCATACTGCGAATAGACCCATCGCTGCAATAATATGAATTTTAAACCATACAGGCACTTCCATCATATATTCAACTTTCGGTTGGAAAATAAAGAGACTTCGGAACCAAGGACCGATCGTTGTACGATAATCAAACCCTTTTGAGTCGATATTTAAAAATGTTGAGGAAAGTCCTGCCAGCATAACGATAAGTAATAAAATAAGCGCAATATAATCTCCCGTTGTACTCGTTGCAATGATACGTTTTACGGTTACACGGCGATACGTTAATATAATTAAGCCGATGATAGAAGCAACACCTGCCGGAAGTCCGAAACTAATTGCTACTACATGATACATATGTTCAGAAATACCTATTGAACGGTATACGGACTCTGGAATTAAAATCCCCATAACATGACCGCCAATTACGAACATGATCCCAAAGTGGAATAATAGACTTCCGGCCCGGAGCATTTTCTTCTCTAATAGTTCACTAGATTTTGATGTCCATCCAAATTGATCATAGTTGTATCTGAAAATATGTCCACCGATAAAGATTGCAAAAATGATATAGGGAAACAACACCCATAGAAATTGATCCATCATTTTGACAACTCTCCTTTCTAATTTGTCTGTACACCCCATGTATCGATAGCGAGGAGAATAGCTACAAGGATTGGTTCATACATACTATCAGCTTCTTTTAATTGAACGTGCAATGCTTGTATATTTTCCTTGTATTTACTCATAATTGGCTCACTATCTTGCTCATTGGCATTTGCAAAAAACTCAAGCAAAAGCGGTAAATAATCCGGTAGTTCTTTATCTGTTACTTCAAAACCAGATTTTTTATAATGCTGTTTTAACTCTAATAATTCAATACCTCTTTCTCTTTGTTCACCTGTGTTCATATAAGTTAAATACATATTTGTCTTTTTACCAAAATCAAATGTATATACGTAACGATCAATTAATTGATCGTTCGTTTTATCTAGTGCTTGTTTTATAAACGCTGTAAGTGCTGCCTTAACGTCTTCTTGTTCAATTGCTTCAATCTCTTCTTGTACTTCAGTTAAAGCTTCTCCCCACCCAAGTTCCGGATAGGAGAGAAGAAAAGAAGAACAAGAAAAAGCAGTTTGTAAACTTTGTTTCATCATTTTCCGCCCCCTTTATTTAAGAAATTGTCATGCAAGACCCTGGCCCACCTGCGAAGGATAAACCACAGCTTCCTTGTTCACTATATAAATCAGCAACTTGTTCACGGTGAGTGCCCGGAATGACGAAACGATCTTTATATTTCGCGATAGCAAGAAGACGATACATATCTTCTACATCCTGTTTCGTTAAACCAATTTCTTTTAATACTGCTTCATTTGGTTCTTTATTAATTTGCAATGCTCTCATATGCGTCCGCATGACAGCCATTTTTTTCAACGTAAGTCGAATGTGGGATTCATCTCCTGCAGTGAGTAGATTCGCTAAATATTGAATTGGGATACGCATATTATCGATAGCAGGGAAAATCTCTTCTGCTTGCCAGTTACTTCCTTTCCCTTCCACCATATTCATAATCGGGCTAAGCGGTGGGATATACCAAACCATTGGCATTGTACGGTACTCTGGATGAAGAGGCAGTGCAATTTTCCAATCGATAATCATTTTATAGATCGGTGACTCTTGTGCTGCTTTAATCCATTCTTCAGGAATGCCTTGTTTTTTCGCTTCAGCTGCTACTTCTGGATCATTTGGATCTAGGAAAACAGTAAGCTGAGATTCATATAAATCTTTTTCATCTTCAACAGAAGCTGCTTCTTTCACTTTCTCAGCGTCATATAGCATTACCCCAATATACCTGATACGTCCTACACATGTTTCCGAACAAATCGTTGGCATACCAGCTTCAATACGCGGGAAACACATTGTACATTTTTCTGCTTTATTCGTTTGCCAGTTAAAATACACTTTTTTATATGGACAAGAAGATACGCAGAACCTCCAAGCACGACATGCATTTTGATCCACAAGAACAATCCCATCTTCTTCACGTTTATACATCGCACCAGATGGACAAGAAGATACGCAAGATGGATTCATACAATGTTCGCATATGCGTGGTAAATACATCATAAAGACATTTTCAAAATCTGTTTTAATTTCTTCTTCCATTTTCTTTACGTTCGGATCTTGCAATCCTGTTATATGTCCACCAGCTAAATCATCTTCCCAGTTTGGACCCCATTCAATTTTGTCGATAAATTCGCCTGTAATTGCTGATTTCGGACGAGCAACTGGTTGATGCTTACGCTGCGGGCTATTTGTTAATGTTTCATAATCATAGTTCCAAGGTTCAAAGTAATCGTCGATGGTTGGTTGATCTGGATTGTGGAAAATATTCATAAGGCGTTTCATTTTCGAACCTGATTTCAGCTGAATTTCACCATTTCTCAATTCCCAGCCGCCTTTATATTTCTCTTGATCTTCCCATTGTTTCGGATAACCAATTCCAGGTTTCGTTTCTACGTTATTGAAGTACATATATTCAGCACCTGGACGATTTGTCCAGGTGTTTTTGCATGTTACGCTACAAGTATGGCAGCCGATGCATTTATCTAGGTTCATTACCATTCCGACTTGTGCTTTAATCTTCAAGCCAATCTACCTCCTTCAGTTTACGGATTACAACATTTAAGTCACGCTGATTCCCAGTCGGACCATAGTAGTTAAATCCATAGCTTAATTGGCCATATCCACCAATCATATGTGTTGGTTTAACATGAATACGGGTTGGACTATTATGTGTTCCCCCGCGGGTGCTTGTTAATTTCGTACCAGGCACGTTAATGTGGCGATCTTGTGCATGGTGCATAAATGCCATCCCTCTCGGTATACGGTGCGTTACGACAGCACGTGCTACAACAACACCGTTACGGTTAAAGCACTCGATCCAATCATTATCTGCGACGCCAGCTTCATTCGCATCATCTTTATTCATCCAAACAGTTGGACCACCTCTAAATAGCGTTAACATCGGTAATGAATCGAAGTACATACTATGAATCGACCACTTATTATGCGGTGTTAAATAGTTTAGTGTAATTTCTTTTCCTTCTACTTCAGGACGTGATTTTCGGAACGGTTTATGTTGCAGAATTGGTTTAAATGTTGCCATCGTTTCACCGAATTCTTTCATCATGTCATGATCTAAGTAGAAAGATTGTCGACCCGTTATCGTTCTCCAAGGAATAAGACGTTCCACATTTGTTGTAAATGGTGAATAACGGCGTCCACCTTTTTCAGAACCTGTAAAGGCTGGAGAAGTAATTACTGTTTTCGGCTGTGCTGTAATTTGTTCGAATGTGAAGCATTCTTCTTCACGTTCTTCTGCTAAATCACGCAGTTTTAAATCCGTTTGTTTTTCAAGTGCTTCCCATGCTTTTACAGCCATATGACCGTTTGTTGTCGAGGAAAGCGTTAATACCGCCTCAGCAGCATTGATTGCTTCTTTTATGTCTGGGCAACCTTTCGCAATAGAATCCGTTCGAACAACTCCTAATTTGCTCTTTAATTGCTCATACTCTTTTTCTGCTGACCAAGAAATACCTTTCGTACCAATTGGTTGTTTTCCAGCATTTGGTCCTAGTGCAGTCATCTTGTCATAAATCGTTTTATAATCCCTTTCGACAACATGAATTTGTGGCATCGTTTTACCCGGTATTGGTTCACACTCACCTTTACTCCAGTCTTTAATCTTGCCAAGTGGTTGCGCTAATTCTTGCGGTGTATCGTGAAGAAGTGGTGTTGCAACGACTTCTTTCATTGGTTCAAGATCGATTTTCTTCGCTAAATCTGACACAGCTTTAGAAAGAGCGGTGAAAATATCCCAATCAGAGCGTGCTTCCCACGGTGAACCGATTGCTGGATTAAATGGATGTACAAATGGATGCATATCCGTACTGCTTAAATCATGCTTTTCATACCAAGTTGAAGCTGGTAAGACGATATCAGAATAAAGTGCTGTTCCAGCCATACGGAAATCTAAATTAATAAGTAGATCAAGCTTCCCTTCTGGTGCGTCCTCATGCCACTTAATTTCTTCTGGACGTAACGAATCACTATCGTCATTCATTAATCCATTTGTTGTACCTAATAAATGTTTTAAGAAATATTCGTGGCCTTTACCAGAACTTGAAATTAAGTTGGCACGCCATACGAATAAGTTGCGCGGGAAGTTGTTTTTATTATCTGGATCTTCAATCGCAAATTTTAGTTCTTTTTCTTTTAGTTTTTGTGCAACGTATTTTCCGATTTCTTCTTGCGTTGTTGCACCAGCAGCAACAGCTTCTTTATATAATTCAATTCCATTTTTCTCGAATGTTGGATAAGAAGGTAACCAGCCAAGTCGTGCCGCTAATACGTTGTAATCACCGTGATGTTGATAACGAGAGTTGCCCTCAATTGGTGATGCTAAATGTCCAACCGGTGTATCTTCATAACGCCATTGATCTGTTACGAAATAGAAGAAAGATGTACCATTTTGTAATTTCGGTGGCCCTTGCCAATCTTTTGCCATCGCGATTGTTTGCCATCCTTCTGCTGGTCGTAATTTTTCTTGACCGACATAATGCGCCCAACCGCCACCGTTTACCCCTTGTGCTCCAACGAGAAGAACAAGGTTTAAAACTGCGCGATAAATCGTATCAGAATTAAACCAATGGTTAATACCGGCCCCTACAATAATCATCGAGCGCCCATCCGTATCAACTGCGTTTTGTGCAAACTCACGAGCAATTTGAATAATAAGCTCTCGTTTCACTCCTGTCATTTTCTCTTGCCATGCAGGCGTAAATGGTACATCATCATTGAAGTCTTTCGGCTCTTGTCCGCCGAGCCCTCTGTTCACACCGTAATTTGCCAACGTTAAGTCGTATACAGTTGTAACGAACACTTCGCCTTCTTCTGTCATAATTTTTTTCACTGGAATTGTACGTTCCAATACTTTATTTCCCTCATCTGAGAAGTACGGAATTTGTACCGTTCCCACAGCATCTTCCATTCCAAGTAAAGAAAGACGTGGATCAATCTTTTCACCTGTTTGTTCATCTTCTAAACGCAAGTTCCATTTCTTTTCATTATCCCAACGTGACCCCATTGTGCCGTGAGGTGTTGCAAAATCTTTCGTTTTCTCGTTCCAAAGAACAGGCTTCCATTCTCCTAACTTTGTTTCTCGTCCAATATCAGTAGCATTTAAGAAACGATCAGCGACGAATTGATCTCCTTTTTGTTTCAATGTGACAAAGAAAGGAAAATCAGTATATTGCTTCGCATACTTTGTGAAGTATTCCACTTGATTATCTACGTAAAATTCTTGTAAAATCACATGCCCCATTGCCATCGCAAGTGCACCGTCTGTACCTTGTTTCACACTAATCCAATCATCCGCAAATTTTGTAGACTCAGCGAAGTCAGGACTGACAGAAACAACTTTCGTTCCTTTATATCGAACTTCGGCTAAAAAGTGTGCATCTGGCGTTCTCGTCATCGGTACATTTGAACCCCATGTCATAATGTAACCAGAGTTATACCAATCGCTACTTTCTGGTACATCTGTTTGATCACCCCAAATTTGCGGAGAAGCTGGTGGTAAATCCGCGTACCAATCATAGAAGCTAAGCATCGGCCCGCCCATAAGTTGCATAAAGCGGCTACCCGCTGCATGACTTAACATCGACATAGCTGGAATTGGTGAAAAACCAACATTTCGGTCTGGGCCGTATTTAATGATTGTGTAAAGTAACGAAGCAGAAACGAGTTGTAATACTTCATCCCAATTCGCACGAATAAATCCACCTTTACCACGCGCCTGCTTATACTTACGTGCTTTTTCAGGGTTTTCCACAATACTTTTCCAAGCATCTAGTGGTGAATCATTATTTTGTAATTCTTTTTGCCACATACTCCAAAGAACAGCACGTACATACGGATATTTCACACGAAGTGGACTATAAATGTACCAAGAAAAACTCGCTCCACGCGGACATCCTCGTGGTTCAAAATCCGGCATATCAGGTCCTGTCGTTGGATAGTTAAGCTCTTGCCCTTCCCAAGTTACAATTCCATCTTTCACATAAATGTTCCAACTACATGAACCAGTGCAGTTCACGCCATGTGTAGAACGAATTACTTTATCATGCTGCCAGCGTTTTCTGTACACATTTTCCCATTCACGATCTTCATATGTTTCTTGTGTATGATTATCGTTATAACGATCTATTGGTGAAAAATATTTTAAACGTCTCATTAGTGCTGAAGGTTTCTTCTTCATCATGTTCACTCCTTTAATACGTCTCTCTTACATACCCTTACTATAAAAGAGGTTGTAAAATACAGATGTGACATTTCGCACAGTTCAAGAGATTGTCAAAAATTCCGGAAAAAATATAAAAAAGTGAAAATCTAATCATTGCGGAGGGTTCACATCCTTCACTGACTGTTAAATTACTTCCTTGCTTCTAGCAAAGTTTAAGATGAAGTACAGATATGCAAAATTTTTTCATATGATAGAGGAAGTAATTTAGGAGTTGTTAAATTTGATATGCCTAAATCGTTAGATGAATTAACAAATGAAAATATAATACTTTAAATCCACCATACCAAGGGCAAATATCCTGAAAATAGTTGAACAAAAAACGCCAGGAAATCCATATAAATTACCAGCAACTTGGATGGAATGAAGAGAAGAATACACCAGAATGGCAGGATTTTAAGATAATAATAAAAGGAGGATATTATGATATTAGAACCGCTTTATGCAGAAAACATTATAGTAGCCGTCATATATAAAAATGAGTTTAAATGGTATGTAACAGATAAAGAACTATGGTTTTTAGATTATATTAAATTAGATAATGCATATAAAAATTTAGGTGTAAGTATTGAAGATAATGAGGAACCGGGAGAAAGAAATGGAATACAAGTATTAAATAATGAAAATGTAGAAGTATTTTTACTAAGAATCAATAAATATAACGTAACTAAAGAGGAATTAACTTATTTATTACTTGAAAATATTAAAAGTAAACATGCAGGAGAAGATCTATTAGATTTTAGTCCAGTCTTATTAATTAACTTTGATAATAAAATACTATATTCAATGTTTCCAGAACCGGCATCATACGAAAACTATGTACCAAAAGATTGGATTGGTACATATGAAGATTTCACTAAATTCATTCCTACAGCAGAGAAATATTGGATAGATAAGTTTAATAACAATCTACTTTTACTATAATTTAAGTAGGAAAAGAGTGATGATAGTATAAGAACTTATTACCTTAATAGAGCTTATGAGATTAATGGAGAAGTAAATAGAGTCACTCAAGCCAGAAATAAAGGAGTAAAATAGTCATGAAATATCCATATAGTTTTGAAGTACTTAACAGTAGAGATTTAGTTATGAGACTTCCTCAAAAAATTAAACTTGTTGAAACTTTTTTAGGAATTGAAGTTTCAGCTTTTGGAGATTGGATTTTAGAAGATATACATAGTGTTTTGAACGGAGAAAAAAATTATGTAGTAGTAAATGGCAACATTTGCGGTTTAGAAATTCGGAACGATACAACTACTGTGTTAGACAATTTAGCCGAAGACGGTAAAGGAGAATATTGTGAGATTGAAACAATGGAATTAGTAGAATTAATTCATATTTGGTTAGATAAACGAAAAGAATTATAAAAGAGAAAAATAAAGTATTATAATAATTTAAGTGGCTAGCCTCCACATGAAGTCGACTGTATTTTTTATTCATATACATTTTAATCACAAGGCGTATTAATAGATTTTCAAAACTTTACGCGTAGGGTTTCCTACGCAATTTATTTTTCCCATTGAGGTCACTCTTTCCTTCCCCTCCTCTATGTTTTACCAACAATACTAGTTTATATCAATACATATTTTACATAAAACTACAAATCATTATTTACCATATTGCCCTTAGTTACGGAAACAATTATACTAGATGTAATTGAAATAAATAATCTGAATATTCTTAGAATTAAAGGTAAGAGTTTACTACTCGCAAATAGAGGGACACGTTCTATTTTCCACTAAATAAATTAAAAAACGATAATACAATTAGGAGGATTTCTATGCCACAGCTTGATTCATTACATCCCATTGTAGAAAAAATAATCAACAATATTGAAAAATTAATGGTCGGAAAACGAAAAGAAACGATTTTAACCATGACAGCTCTTTTAGCTGAAGGTCATGTACTATTAGAAGATGTTCCTGGCGTTGGGAAAACAATGCTAGTACGCACTCTTTCTAAATCCATTGACGCCGATTACAAGCGGATTCAATTCACACCTGATTTACTGCCGTCAGATGTAACAGGTGTTTCTATTTATAATCCGAAAGAGCTCCAATTTGAGTTCAAGCCTGGACCAATCATGGGGAATTTTGTACTTGCTGATGAAATTAATCGTACATCCCCAAAGACACAATCTGCCTTACTTGAAAGTATGGAAGAAGGCACTATCACAATAGATGGCATTACAAGATCGTTACCAAAACCTTTCTTTGTCATGGCTACACAAAACCCGGTCGAATATGAAGGAACATATCCTTTACCAGAAGCTCAACTCGATCGTTTCTTGTTGAAGCTAACAATGGGATATCCTACACCAGAAGAAGAATTTGAAATTTTAAACCGGATGGAAAAAACAAACCCACTCTCCCATTTACAAGCTATTACAACAATAAAAGAATTACTTTATTTACAACAAAGCGTAAGGGAAGTAAGTATGGACAAAGCAATTAAGCATTACATTGTAAAGCTTGTTAATCAGACTCGTTCTTATAGTTCTATACAGCTAGGTGCAAGTCCACGTGGCTCAATTGCTTTAATGAAAGCTTCACAAGCTTATGCATTCATCCATGGCAGAAATTATGTTATTCCAGACGATGTTAAATTTTTAGCTCCTTACGTTTTAGCTCACAGACTCATTCTAAAAATGGAAGCAAGATTTGAAGGAATAACAGGAGAACAAGTTATCTCCAAAATCGTTGCACGAACTACCGTGCCGACTCAAAGGACGAAGAACCTTTGATGAAGCGACTACTACGAGCACTATATCACGTTACAAAGTTATCACTAATCCCTTTATGCGTAGTCTTAACATTTGTGTATGCTATGCTTCAAGGAGGATTTGTAAGTTGGTTTTTGTTTTACAGTACGATTCCTATTGGCCTTTATTCACTTCTACTCCCCTTCTACGCTTTACGGGACGCTGAAGTAAAACGAATAACAAACCAAAACAAATATGCAGCAGGAGAACAGTTTGTAAGCACGATTACAATAAAAAGAAAACTTCCTTTTCCCTTACTTTATTTAGTTATAGAAGATGAACTGCCACCACCATTTACAAGTTGTAAACAAGAAAAGATGAATAAGGTCATACTCTTTCCAGGATTGAAACGAAATATTTCGTTTCAATATGTTATTGATACAATCCCTAGAGGAGAGCACACTTTTTCAAGCGTACGTGTCAAAACTGGCGATCTATTCGGTATGATAGAGAAAAAAGTAACTTTTTCAGTTCCAGATACATTTTTAGTCTATCCCCAGTATGTAGATATAGCGTATCGACAATTGGAAAATCATTTCGAACAAGGGGCGCTTTCAGCAAATATAAATTCAGCAAAAGACTCTACAGTATCTGTCGGCGTCAGAGACTATAAACCTGGTGACCGCTTTTCATGGATTGATTGGAAAGCAACTGCACGAACAAACAATATTATGACGAAAGAGTTTGAACAACAGCGTAGCCATAATATCATGATATTCATGGACAGAACTGATTCCCCTCTATTCGAATCAGTCGTAACGTTTACTGCCTCTATTGTAAGGGCTGTCTTGAAGCAAAATTCACCAGCGTCATTCGTGTCTGTCGGAAAAGAACGAACTATTTTCCCTTTAGACAATGGAGATACTCAGTTGCAACAAATCTTTTGTCATTTAGCGAAAGCACATGCAGACAGTGTATCCCCCCTCTCTCAGAGTGTAGAAATGGAATTAAGAAAAATGTATCAGCCCGTAACGATTATACTCGTGACAAGCGATCTTTCTCCCGATATTCAAAAGGCGGCTGACTGTGCTGCTATAAAAAATAGAAAATTAATGGTGTTTGTCGTGAAAGAAAAAGCAAATCAACTCTCACATCGAGAACTAAGTATTCTAGAAACTCTACAAAAACGAAAAATATTTGTAAATGTGGTTTATGGAAACCAGTATACAAACGTGTTTTTTGAGGTGAGCAAATGATAACATTACAGGCAAAAAAACAATTGGATATAACTAAATTTTTCATGCATGCATGCGCATTTCTACTTTTATTAGAATGGCTAAGACCCCTTATAGGTATTACAAACGTAGGTAGATTAGATATTTTTGTAATATTTATAGGGATTTGCTTCACTCTCTCTTTTTTTCAAACAAGGTGGCAAATTCCTATAAAGACCATCACGATTTTATTCATCATTCATTTCCTATATTATAAAAATGCTTTTATAAATCCATCTTGGCTAACGAAATTTTTTACTGATATTTCTCAAAATTCCTCCCTGTTGTTCCAGGGGAATTTACTAGATATCTCTCCAGTTTTTCCAACACTTTTATTTTTTCTATCCTTTTGGTTTTTGAGTTCTTTCATCTCTTTTTGGATGATTCATAAAAAACGTGGATTGTTATTTCTTGTATTGACTATTATTTATATCACAACTTTTCATAACTTACATTTATACAATGCAAACTACGCTATTATTCGTATTGTTGTCATCGGCTTTTTTATGCTTAGTCTTCTTCGAATAGAACGAATAAAAGAGATGGAACACTTACAAAATTATGCTAGAGAAATCTCAAAATTACTTAGACCTCTTACAATATTTATTGTATTGTCAGCAACCATCGCATACTTTGCTCCAAAATTCGGCCCTCAATGGCCAAACCCAATGAATTTTTTAAAATTCAACACATCCGAAGCGAGTAAAAAACAAGAAGTTTCTAAAATTGGGTATGGTTTAGATGACTCGAGATTAGGTGGTCCTTTTCAGGCTGATCCTACAATTGTTTTCACAGCACAAACGCAAAACAAACAATATTGGAGAGTAGAAACGAAAGATTTTTATACAGGAAAAGGCTGGGAAGTTTCTGAAAATCAAAAAAAGATTTCTTTTAAAAGTAAAAACGACGTCGTGAGCTGGTACGAACAAAATACAAAAACGGAGACAACAAAGGCAACAATAAACATGCAAAAAAGTTATCCGCACCTTACCTATCCAGCAGGGTTAATATCAGTTGAGGCTTCCTCAGATGTATCATACAGCGTTGACCCATTTTCCGAAAAAATCTATACGATGCACGGAGACTCCTCTACTACTTTACATTCATATAAAGTAACGTATGAGATCCCGGAATTTCCCATAGAAAACTTGAAAGCTGTAAACACGAATGAAGGTCAAGAAACAAATCCTTATTTCATGACAAAGTACACACAACTTCCCGAATCATTACCACAGCGAGTAAAAGACTTGGCTGTCAATCTTACAAATGATAAAGACAACCGGTATGATAAAGTATTAGCTATTGAAAATTACTTCACAGACAACTCTTTTACATACGAATCAACGAATGTCTTGTACCCTGCCAAAAGTCAAGATTATGTAGATCAATTCCTTTTCGATACAAAAAGCGGCTACTGTAATAATTTTTCGACGTCTATGATCGTGTTACTTCGTTCTGCTGGGATTCCTGCTCGCTGGGTAAAAGGTTATACAGAAGGAACTCTTGACAATACACTTGCCTCTGCAGAAGGTCAGGATATTTATAAAATCACGAACAATAACGCACACTCTTGGGTCGAAGTATATTTCCCAGGATACGGCTGGATTCCATTCGAACCAACAAAAGGATTTACTAATCCCTATACTTTTACAAATAATACTCCTGCTCCTATTTCACAAAATAGCGAAGCAAATAATTCTAATAACCAGCAAATACATCAACGAAATAATGAAGCAAAACTTAAAAGTTTAATAGAAAATACAGAAGAAACTTCTACTAAAAAGGTCACAAATTCTAAAACTAGTTTTTCTTGGTGGTACGTATTCCTCTCTACGATACCAATTAGTATCATCGGATACATTCTCTTCACTACTAGAATGAAATGGATTACATTTTTTATTATTCTTTTCTATAAATACCGAAAAGATGATGTTGTTTATCAAAAAGCTTACGGCGCACTTTTAAAACAATTTGCGAGAATCGGCATACCACGGGGTGAAAGTCAAACATTCCGAGAATACGCTCTTCATATCGATAAACTTTACAACTCGGCTCATATGCAACAACTTACTTTCAGTTATGAAAACGCTATGTATCAAAAAGGACAATCCGCAGCCGAATGGAAAAAATCTGTACACTTATGGGAAGTGCTTATGAAAAAAGCAGCTTCTCTTCCTAAATCAAATGAATTCGATACAATGATTTAATCTTGATCATGTGAGTTTAAAGAAAATACCTCAAAGAGCAACTTTGTTCTTTGAGGTATTTTTTAATAACTATAATAAAAGATAACAAACTCCTAATTATTCCCCAAGTACCTTCTCAATCTCAACCTCTAAATCAACTGGCTTCGTTTGCGGCGCAAAACGCCCTACTACTTTCCCATCTTTTCCAATTAAAAACTTCGTAAAATTCCATTTCACTGCTTTCATACCGAGTAAACCTGGCGCTTGTTCTGTCATGTATGTATACAGAGGATGAGCCTTATCACCTTTCACATCAACCTTTGCAAACATCGGGAAGTTTACACCGTAGTTTAATTCACAAAAACTAGTAATGTCCGCTTCTGTACCTGGTTCTTGTCCTCCAAATTGGTTACAAGGGAAACCGAGTATTTCTAGTCCTTGGTCTTTATATTTATCATATACTTCTTGTAATCCTTTATACTGTGGTGTAAATCCACATTTACTAGCTACATTTACAATAAGAAGTGCTTTTCCTTCGTAATCTTTTAACGATTTATCTTCACCTGTTATTGTTTTAGCTGAAAAATCATAAACTGTCATTGTTCCTACCCCTCTCTATACTATTATTCTATGTTTATACTATACTACATTCGTGAATATACAGCTTCTATTACATACTTACACACCGAAATGATAGCGCTTTATTTATGTTCGAAAATTCGACACAAACTACTAGACTTTTAGAATGGAAAGTTTTACAATTGAATTGTGAACAAAATGTGACAGTTTATATTCTATTATAATAGAAAAGGATGGTGTTCATTATGAAAACTGCACAACCTGAAACGATTTCAAATCGCGAGTTTTATTTCGTACTATATATGATGTTATTGTATGTTACTGGTTGGGTAATCGATGTAAATGGTTTATTCTTAAGCTCCTACTTTAATTTAGCAGGAGAGATTACGCTTCCGATCGTTGGTGGCATTGTTGGACTGTTCGTTATGTCTATCAATAAAGAACAAACGAAATAAAAACACTTTAAAAAGGCAGAAGACGAGCTTTCGTTTTCTGTCATTTTTCTTTTTAGCGTATAATAGATACATACCGTATATAAGGAGTGATAAGTATGAAAAAAGTAGAACAATTATCTTCTCACCTATATCTTATTGATGATTACGACTTACAACATAATGAACGAACAGGTACGTATGTTTTATTAGGTGACGATATTACTTTAATTGAAACTTGCGCGGCCCCTTCTCTTCCCTATATTTTAGATGGCTTACAACAATTACATATTGATTTAAACGATGTAAAAAACATTATCGTTACACATGTCCATTTAGATCACGCTGGGGCAGCTGGTTTAATGATGGAAAAGTGCCCAAATGCTACTTTATATGTGCATTCTCGCGGTGCTCGTCATATGATTGATCCAACAAAACTAATTTTAAGCGCAAAAGCTGTATACAAGAATGATTTCGATAAACTTTTCGATCCAATTCTTCCTATAGAAGAAGAACGCGTTCATATTGTACAACATGATGATACGTTAAAAATTGCAAAAGACCGCATCCTTACATTTTATGATACACCTGGACATGCAAAGCACCATATTAGCATTCATGATTCATTAACAAACGGCATTTTTACTGGTGATACAATTGGAATTTATTATAGAGAGCTTGCAGACCTTGATGTAGAGTTATATTTACCATCAACGTCCCCTTCGCAATTTCAGCCCGATGCGATGATTGCTTCTAAAAATCATATTCAAAGTATGAATGTAGATACTATTTATTTCGGTCATTACGGCGCTTCATCCAATGTTACAGAAGTATATAACCAACTAGAACATTGGTTACCTATTTTCGTTCATACTGGTAAAGAGGTCTTTGAAAAGTATAATGATTTCGATGAGGCTACTAAAGCATTACAAACTTTATTAATGGATAAAATCTCTTCTCACCTTACAAAATTAAACGTCCCATCCGATCATTCCGTTTATAACATTTTACATCTAGATATAGAAATTAGTGCGATGGGTATTATTGATTATTTCACGAAGCAAGAAAAAACAAATTCCACTATTTAATAACAGTAAAAGAAGAGATATACAACAGTAGTTATTGTATATCTCTTCTTTGAATATATTTTTAGTAAAGGATGGTGGAATGGAATGCAAAAAGTAATGCTATACCTCTGCTTTACATTATTTATCGTCTTATTATTATTTGTTGGAGTAAAAATTCAATTTTATTTAGACACAGACGCGCAGGTGAACTTTAACGTTTATCCAAGATTATTCTACTTTACACTCTTCCCTCTTATAGTTGGTATTTTATTACGGTTCCTTCAATCTATTAATTACGCAACGAGTAAACAAAACTGGAGCTTTCAGCCGGATAAATTTATTGCTATTACAGTGCCTACACTATTCATTTCCTTTTCCCCTGCATTACTCTTTTCACCACTTGGCGAATACTTACCTTATTTAGCTAATATAATTCTTATAAATACAACTTTTGTTACGATTATTAGTTTAATAGCTGGTTATTCACTATTAGATTGTTTTATACAAAAAGATACTGCAAATATGAAAAAATATAATTGATGACCAATTTTTAAGTGTTGCTGATTAGGACATTTTGTTTATAAGTGCGCTATTATTTGTAAAAATCGCCATAAATGAAAAGGGGAATTCTGTTAAAATAAAGTTGGTCGTATATTATGTCAAAATGCATTTTAACCAAGGAGATTTATTATGTATAAATTAGGGGCTTTCTCTTTTCTAACGGTTATCGCAAGTATATTTTCTTTCTTTATCCTTAGAGGACCTAATGCGAATTTAACGTTAATTATTGTGACTCTAAGTATACTTTCATTACTCGGTATTATTTTTGCAATCGCATCAAAAAATTGGTTATTCGTAATAGTTGGTACTGCATTAAATGGCGTAATATTATTAGTTGTATACTTCCTATTGCTAGCAAAAGGCATAGGTGGTTAATATATTTACGTTTCAATAAGAAAAGCTCAGAGCTCAGAGCTTTTTTACTTATCTCACCTTTTCGTCTACATACTCCATAAACTGCTCGGCTTTAATAAATCTTTCTTTGTACGCCTCAGGAACTTCTTCTACTGTTATCCCGCCACTCGATTTCGTTTTTACTAACACAGTTTGATGTGACATTAATGCCTCCATATATTGTTCATATTCTTCAGGAGTTAGTACTTCTTTACTAGATTTATGGCCATTTAATTTATCAAAATACGGATGAAGCTCCATTACTACCTTTTTCAATTCCTCTTTTTTAGCTGGTGATAATTGATCATAATCAATATTACCGTTCGAATCTCCGTACGCAAGCTTTGCATTTGTTAATTTCTTTAGTTCTTTTGTAAACTCTTCATATTCTTTCGCACCCATTTCATCTTTCGCTTCTGATAATTTTGCATTAAAACGTATATACGCTTCTAACGTCATTGCTCCGGCATGTTTTTTTAAATTCTCAAAAGATCCGTATATACCATCCGCCATAATAGATTGATACGCAAAACCAGTCGTCGGGATTAAAAGAGCTGCTGCAAGCACTCCTGCAATAAGGTGCTTCTTCCTTTTACTCCCCCCGCGATTCATTGTTATTTGCACGATTACTTTTTCTTTTAACTCCGGCGGGGCAACAATACCCTTTGCTTCTTCTTGTATAGTTTCCCTAACTCTACAGTCTAAACTCATTTCACATTCCCTACCTCTCCTAAAAATATTTCTTCTACTTGCTCTTTTTGACGTAGTTTTTTTAATGCCGCGTGAATTCTAGATTTCACAGTACCAATTGGAATATGTAATATTTGTGCTACTTCTTCTTGTGAATAATCGTGTAAATATCTTAAGATAATAACTTGTTTCAATTTATACGGTAATTTATGAATGAGTTCGATTAGTTTTTGGTTTGATATTTTACTTACAACATCGTTAGAAAAATTAATTTGTACTGGTTTTCTTTGCTCTTCTGCTTTTTTTACAATTCGTAGTCGCATCCACCTCTTTCTTCTATAAGAGTGAATTTGTTTAATCGCGAGTCCAATTAGCCAAGGACGAAATGGCTTCTCGCTATCATACTTACGAAGCGATTCATATAGTTGTATGTATATTTCTTGAACGACATCATCTACATCTGTTTTATCGTCTAGTAAAAAATGTGCTGTCTTATATACTTCTTGAATCGTTACATCATGCAACTCGCTATACGCTTCTTTATTTCCTGATAAAGTTAATTGAATTAAATCTGTACACACTGTTTCACCTTTCATATACCATCCCCCCTTTGTCTTACACTTTATATTGGCAAGTAATCCATATTTCGTTCGATTTTTTAAAATTTTTTATATAAATTAATATAATGATTCACTGAGTTCATAAGCTTCACTTATAACCTTGCATAACTATTATATAATTTTCCAATTTCTAATGACGCTTTAAAATGATTTATATAATCAAATTTAGGAGGATATATGATGAAAGCTATCGTTGTAACGTCTTTCGGTGGTCCGGAAGTGATGAAATATACTGATGTGGATATGCCGACTATTTCAGACAATCAGGTGTTAATTCGTGTTGTTGCTACTAGTGTTAATTTTGCCGATATTAAATCACGTTATGGCAAAAAAGGAAATAAAACATTTCCTTTTATTCCAGGGATAGATGCCACTGGTATTGTAGAACGAGTCGGTTCTCAAGTTAAAAATATTCATCCTGGACAGCGTGTCATTGCTTTTCCTCAAAATGGATCTTACGCAGAATATATTGTTGCAAATGAAAATCTTACTTTCGTTTTACCTGATGAAGTTAATTTCCAAACTGCAGCCGCTTGCCCTATCATATCTTTTACAAGCTATAATTTACTCGCAAATGTTGCAAGGCTTCAACAAGGTGAATCTGTACTCATTCATGCAGCTGCTGGCGGAATTGGCACTACTGCTATTCAACTTGCAAAACTATTAGGGGCTGAAAAAGTTATCGGTACTGTCGGAAGTGAAGCAAAAAAAGAAATTGCTTTAGACGCTGGAGCTGATTATGTTATATGTCATCAAGATGAAGATTTTGTAGAGAAGGTCAATGAGCTGACAAATGGCGAAGGGGTTGATGTAATTTTAGATTCTATTTCTGGAACGGTTTCGGAAAGAAGTTTAAAATGTCTTGCTTATTACGGACGCCTCGTTCATTTCGGCAATGCGAGCGGTGAAATTGGCAATTTCAAAACGAAAGACTTACACGCAAGTTGCCGTTCTATACTCGGATTCAGCTTCGGCACTACCCGGAAAAAACGTCCTGAATTACTCCAAGAAACTGCAAATGAAGTTTTCCTTTATTTGCGTGATGGAAGTTTGCAAATTAAGGCTACAAAATCTTTTCCCTTTATAGATGCAGGGAAAGCACATGAATGGGTCGAAAGTAGAAAAAGTACAGGGAAAGTAATACTAAACGTTCAGTCCCCTTCCTGAAATGAATACTTGAAACAGAGGTGACATTCATGGGATCAAGAATTATGCATGTGATTATCGCTAACGGTATTGCTGAGAAACTATGTATTCAAGATAAAACTTCTTTCTTACTTGGAGCTGTAGCCCCTGATGCTGTTCATTCAAAAAAAGAAAAAGGCACCTCACATTTTTATGCCGGTACAACGAAGAACTATACGAGAAGAATAGATTATGATTCATTTATTCATAAATATGAAGAACATATAGATTCCCCATTTATTTTAGGCTATTACACCCACCTCATTGCC
Organism: Bacillus cereus group sp. N31; assembly: GCF_016483245.1. NCBI lineage: Bacteria > Bacillati > Bacillota > Bacilli > Caryophanales > Bacillaceae > Bacillus > Bacillus cereus group sp. N31. The sequence goes on from NZ_JAEHCH010000015.1 coordinate 58,841, forward strand.
GACGATAATTGGCTACAAGGCTTTTTTCTACCTTGGCTAAAAAATCGAATAGAAAATGACGAAACTATCGCACCTATGTACTATAACGATTTTAAATTGTTAAATGCAAAGTTGCTTCATCATTACGACAAAGAACAACAGCTATTCTCTCTTCTTAATCAAGAGGCTCACATTGTGGATATCACAGAAGTTTCTAAAGAAAATGTTTTAGCTTTTCGAACATACCTTTTTGAAGATATGTTGTATCCAGAGCAACATTTGCATGAAGAATTACAGGTGTTCACGTTTAATCAAATTGTCGGTTATATTGAAACCGCTATTGAGAAATGCGCTTTTTATATCGAACAACTGTCGAATAAAAAGTCCACTTCAAATATTTAATCCCCCTCATTTTATACGAGGGGGATTTTTCCATAACATCATTATTTGTTCTTTTCCATAACCGCAAAATAATTCCCTTCACTATCAGCAAAGTTAAACACTTTACCAGAAGGCATAGTTACCATTTCGCCAACTGTAACATTTTTATTTGTTAAATCTGTATATAATTGATCAAGATTTTCTGAGAAGAACATTAAGGATGGTGTACCAAGATTCAATTCTGGGCTCATTTTCGAAATAACTTCTTTATTATGTAGTATGATACTCGTTTCTGCATCTTGAGTTGGAGCGATTTCAATCCATCTCATCCCTTGCTTGTTATCTTCCTCTGCTACTACATGAAACCCTACCTTTTCCGTCCAAAAATTTACTGCCTCATCTTGATTATTTACATATAACATAATTTGTCCGACTTTATGAATCATTTGTATTCCTCCTAATGGTTTTTATATTCTATGTAGGTTTCTACAAGTGCTATTGTTATTCCTTTTGAGTTGATATGTACTTCTTTACAAAATTTATCGACTTACTCGTTCACTACTTTACCAACGAACAAAATAAGACGTAACTACAAATAGTTACGTCTTTCCCATTATTTATCTAGGCTTTTTCTTCCCAGTAAATGCTGGTTTCTTTTTCTTCGGTGCTTTCGGTTTCGTTTCTACAAATGATCCGTTGAACATTTCTTGCTTCGTAAACACAATACCTAATTTTTTCGCAAATTGAAGTAATTTACGCTCTTCTTGTTCTGTTACAAGAGACACGACCGTTCCTTCTTTGCCCATACGTCCAGTACGTCCTGAGCGGTGAATGTATTGGTCTACAGTGTCAGGTAACTCTAAATGAATTACATGTGTTAAATCATCAATATCTATTCCACGTGCTGCAATATCAGTAGCAAGTAGAATTTCTAATTTTCCGCCGCGGAAAGCACGCATCGTCGCTTCACGTTCTTGCTTACTTGCCTCTGCATGAAGAGCTGCTGCTTTCATTTTACGGAATTTCAATTTCTGAGTAATTTCATCTAAACGGAATGGGTCATTTAAGAAAGCAACTGCTTTTACATCGCCCATATGCATAATTCTTCTTACGTAATCATTTTTTTCGCGTCGCTCACAAATGATATACGTATGCTCAACTAAGCTTTTTGACTCTGCACGTGTTACACGTACTAATTGTGGTTCAACTGCTAAATCACGTGCTGCATCTTCTGCTGCTTTTGTCATTGTCGCTGAGAAGAATACTAATTGACGATCGCGCATCGTTGATTTAATTACATCCTGTGCAGCACCCATCATCTTTTGTTTCACTATTTGATCGAACTCATCAAATACAATCGTTTTCACTTCATGCATCTTTAGCTTTTTCATACGAATTAATTCTAAAATACGTCCTGGTGAACCAACAATTACTTTCGGGTGTTTCTTCAATTTTTCCACTTGGCGCTTAATATCTGCACCACCAATTAAAGATGCACCTGAAATATCAGTTCCTGCTGTAAATTTTTGAACCTCTTCATGAATTTGCATGACAAGTTCACGCGTTGGAGCTAAAATAACAACTTGTGGCTGTTTTACTTCAGGATTAATTTTATGTAAAAGTGGTAATAAGTACGCTAATGTTTTTCCTGTTCCAGTTGGAGATTCAGCTATAACGTCTTGTCCTTCTAAAATAGTTGGAATCGCTTGTTTTTGAATTTCAGTTAATTCTTTAAAACCAGCCTTCTCCCAAGCTTGTTGTAAAAATGGTTGCATATCTTTTATCATTTGTTTTTCTCCTTTATCTCTATTTTTGAAGAAAATGCTGTATTGTTCGCACCGTTTCTATCATGTGTGAAATAACAGCTATTAAATCATCAACATGGTCTTCTGTAATCGCTTTTTGAAATAGAACCTCTACCTTATTATGATATGAAATCGCTTGCTTATTATATTCGTATGAAACTTTTTGCATAATCATTCTTTCTTTTCCCCATATAGAACGCATGAAAGTTTCAATTTCTTCACATACTCCTTCTGGCTGTTCTATCGGGAATGAAAATGCTAACTTCATTTCACATCCTGGTGTAAACTGAGGCACTTCTAGTATTTCACCAGACAAGTTCTTTGCATCCACAGATAATGAAAATGTAGCTTCTACTAATGGTTCGAACGGTTCTGTTAACTGAAACGAGATATGATATATACGACTTAATGAAGCAAGGTCCATCATATCTTTTCGATCTGTTACAAGAATATCACCATGTAAGTCAAAATCATAAACAGCACCTTCTACGATTACTTTTAAATTGTCAAAAGCAGTTGGATCAAACATAATTTCCTCCAAAAAACAGGCGCCTTTCGATGGAAAGGCGCCACTTGATGTATATATAGTTTACAGATAAACGAGATGAATTACAACCTTTTAGAATAAACCTACTGCTTTTCCATCTTCATTTACATCCATTTGCAGTGCTGCTGGTTGTTTTGGAAGACCTGGCATAGTTAACATTGTTCCTGTCAATGCAACGATAAACCCTGCACCGATAGATGGTTTTAATTCACGAATTGTTACGATAAAGTCAGATGGACGACCTAACTTTGTTGCATCGTCAGAAAGAGAGTATTGTGTTTTCGCCATACAAATTGGTAGGTTACTCCAACCTTCTCCTTCGTATTGAGCTAATTGCTTACGTGCTTTCGGAGCAAAATCAATATCTTTTGCGCCATATACTTTTTGAGCAATTGTACGAATTTTTTCTTCTAATGGTAATTCTAATTCATAAAGTGGCGCGTAGTTATGTTCACCTTTTTCGATCTCTTTTAGTACTTTTTCAGCAAGGTCAACTCCACCTTGGCCACCCTTCTCCCAAACTTCTGTTAAGGATACTGCATAGCCACGCTCATTGCACCATTCTTGTAAGTATGTAACTTCTGCATCTGTATCTGTAATGAATTTATTAATTGCAATTACGAAAGGTACACCGAAGCTTTGAATTGTTTCAACATGCTTCTGTAAGTTCTCCATACCTTTTGCTAATGCATCTACATTTTCTTCTTTTAATCGATCTTTTGCTATGCCGCCATGCATTTTAAGCGCACGAATAGTCGCAACAATAACAACTGCTTCTGGTTTAATGCCAGCTGCACGAGCTTTAATATCTAAAAACTTCTCTGCGCCTAAATCTGCGCCGAATCCAGCTTCTGTAATAACATAATCACCTAATTTTGCTGCCATTGTTGTAGCGATAACACTGTTACAACCGTGAGCGATATTCGCAAATGGTCCGCCATGAATGATAGCTGGTGTATTTTCTAACGTTTGTACTAAGTTTGGTTTTAATGCGTCTTTTAGTAGTAATGTTAACGCACCTTCTACACCTAAATCTTTAACCGTTACAGGTTGGTTTGCAAAGTTATAAGCAACTACGATGCGAGATAAACGTGCTTTTAAATCTTGAATATCCGTTGCAAGACAGAATACGGCCATAATTTCAGATGCTACTGTAATATCAAAACCGTCTTCACGTGGTACACCTTGAACTGGTCCACCAAGACCAATTACGACGTTACGAAGGGCACGATCATTTAAGTCAACACAGCGTTTCCAAACGATTTTACGCGTATCAATTCCAAGTGTGTTTCCTTGTTGGATATGATTATCAATAAACGCCGCTAACGCGTTATTCGCAGTTGTAATTGCGTGAATATCTCCAGTAAAGTGAAGGTTAATGTCTTCCATTGGTACAACCTGTGAAAAACCACCACCTGCTGCTCCGCCTTTTAGTCCCATCGTTGGTCCAAGAGATGGTTCGCGAAGTGCAATTACTGTTTTCTTACCAATTTTATTAAAAGCTTGACCTAAACCAACTGTTACTGTTGATTTACCTTCTCCAGCTGGAGTTGGGTTAATCGCTGTTACTAAAACAACTTTACCGTCTTTCTCATCCTGTAAGCGCTTAAAAATATCAAGAGATAACTTACCTTTATAATGCCCATATGGCTCTAATTCATCTTCTAAAATATTTAAATCAGCTGCAATTTCTTGAATCTTCTTCATACTCGCTTCTTGTGCGATTTCAATATCGGATTTAACTGTTGTAGTAGTTGTCATATACCCTAGTCCCCCTTTAATTGGTTCTGATGATATTGTATCAGTTTTTTGTATTTTCTGCACTTATTTACCTCCTAAAAATTCTTTCATTTCTTTATACGTTTTTTAACATAAATACCCATAAGAATGTTAAGGATTGTTGTAACTCTGTAGGTAGTTGACCTAGCATCTTTTCATTTACTCCGCGCTTATATACACCAATGCCATCTACAACTTCAAAACCTTGTTCTTTCGCTAACTGTTCAAATTCCCAAGGCATCATCGTATTACAAACAACGTCTTTGCCGTATAAACGAGGATAACTGTTCTCTCGAGGCTTTGCTGTCGGTCCTAAAATTGCAATACATGCGTATCCATCTTTCTTTAAAACACGTTTTATTTCATTTAATGCTTGTAATGGATTCTCAGTCCATTCTAAAGAGTTAATGGCCATAATCGCTTTAAATTGTTCATTTTCAAATGGTAATGCGGAAAGATCTCCTTTCACAAAAGATAAATTTGAATCTTCCCCACGTTCTTTACCTTTTTGAATCATAATTTCCGATAAATCTACTCCAACTGCTTTATAGCCAACGCGACTTAATTTATATGTACCGTATCCATCACCACAGCCAACATCTAACACTTGAGCTTCTTTCTCTACGTACTGTTCAAAAAATGGAATAATTGTACTCCTGCTCCCGCTATCCCACATTTCCTGACTATTTTGATTCCAATATTCCGCACTACTATCCCACTTCTTCTCTGCTGATTCATGCCAATTGAATTTCGTCATACATTCCCCTACCTTCACGTATTATCATTCAATTCATTCTACATCATTTTCCAAAATCCCTGTTTATCTTCATAAGGAGATAGAGTGAAACTTTAATTAGTGGCGGTTTTATTCGTTCCCACTGATTATTAGCCCACACCAATCGAGCTTTTACAGGCAACCCGGCTCCTACATAACTTCTTTACTCTAGCCGATTTTGAAATAGAAGTTTTACTGCCCGCAAATAGCGGGATAAGTAAGATAACAACGAAATCTATTTTCTCCATTTTTTGCTTTACTTGGGTTTAACTCATACTCATGCTCTTCTCATTTTGAAAGATACTATAGATACACCCAATTGAAAGAGAGGGATGTACATGCGAAGAAAGAGAAATCATCATTTTAAAAGTGGTGAAAAAAATGAAGAGTATGCAGCTGAAATATCTCCAGCCGGCATTCCAATTAGACATGAGCGCAAAGAAATTGCAAATGAAATAGAAGGTACAAATACCGGAGCAATGATAGGCTATGTCGCATTATTTCTTTCGTTATTCTCAATTGCTTTTTATCCAGTTACACTTGGTTCTCTTGCGATTTTAGTTGGTTTATTAGCTGTTAATTTCGGAGCAAGAACACTTGGATATACAGCAATTGGTTTTGGTAGTTTTTCTGTTTTATTTACTTTACTTTATCCGCTTGCTTTGTCAGCGTTTTAAAAAAACACACCAAGTTATACTTGGTGTGTTCATTCATGATACAACATAATATGACCGCATCCACAACAGTGCTTTGCTGTAATTTCTTGAAAGACCGGATAATTCTCTTCATCCCTATGTTCAATAAATACTTTTTCAAATCGATACATGTTTGGCGCATATGCCCAATCTTGTTTCGTACGAGCGTACAACGTTGAGGAAAAAAACTCCTCACCACCGCAAACGATGCATGTATTCTTCATCACTATCCCTCCTATGCTTGTCTTACTTCATCTATATGAACATAAGCATAAAAAAAAGACCTTCTATTACTAGAAAGTCTTTTCTGAAACAAAAAGAAATGTACCAAACATCCCTACTCCGCTATATTCTTTCGTAACACCAGCTTCTGTTTTAAACGTTTGCTTTACAGTCATAAAGAATACACCATTTCGTGCATCTGTACTTTCAAATTGTAGCTTTTCTTTTTTACCATCTACATTTTGTGTGCATTCAAAACTACTCTCATCACATTTCAACGCATACTTATCCTCTACATACGAATTAAAATCTGATTCTTTCGGACACGTAATAAGCAATATCGCCACGAGAATAATACTTACAATACCCACAATTGTATAATATTTCTTCATTTGTTCTCCTTTCAAATGACAAGAAAACTTGACTTCATGCGCCAAGTTTTCTTAGTCAACAACCCATTGCCACTCTTGTTCTTTCTTATCAAAAATGAGCCAACCTGTTTCTGTTGCTTCCTCTTTCAATTCATCGATATTATCTAGTACCTCATCCGTACTTTCATACGAACCAACTACATATACCGGAATTTCAAGACCTCTTCTTGACTCAATTTTCCCTGCTAAATCAATATAAAGACCATCTTCCATTAATGGAATAAGCCCCATAATCACTTCTTTTGAAATTGCTGGGAAAATTTTTGATTTTTGGAAGAAAGAAAAACGTTTCTTACCGAAAGCACCGAGTTTATAAGGAATGACTTTACTTAACATTCCAACAAAATCAGCTATTCTACGGTAATACACTTTGTTGTACCACCCGTCATCATGTGAAAAATAAACAAATCTATTTTTCAACAACGGAAAGAATGTTCTTGCAAGTGGTTCTTTTTTGTGAGCCAAATATAACAGTTCTGCAATTTCTTTTGGCTCTAATTCATCTAAATCGCTTGCATCATCAAAATCTACCCAACAAAATTCATCAAATTCATCAATCTCTGCTTGAATTAGCTTATGTATATTTTCTTCCTCAACATATTCAAATAAAGTATGATAATGAAAATCCGTCCATTCAAAGTTATGCTTCAAAAGCAAAACTTGATGAAGCGGTGAAGGGATGTTACTTGCAAACTCTTTAAACGTAATTCCTGATGTAATAAAACAATGACCTCGACGATTACCATTAATATATATCATATTCTTTACTTGGTCAGATCCTCCAGACAAAGCACCTAGCCACCTTCGTTTTATATGTTTCAATTCTATAGCATATTTTAACATGAAAAATTTTAGAAACATAGAAAAAACTTCAAAAACTATTTACAATTTCATGTGTTTTATTACATAGTGATTACAAGAAAAAACGCCTGCTCGTAAGCAGGCGTTTTTAAAGGATTTCATCTGGGTTTTGAGGATGATGATTTCCCTCTTTCTTTTCATCTTTTTGGAACATCGATTGAATTTTATCAATTGTTTGTGGAGCTAATTCAATCATTTTTTCTGCTAAATGTGTCGCATTTTGTAGATGCAAAATATTTACTCCATCTTTATTCACCACAAGAAATGCTACTGGTGTAATAGAAACACCACCCGCGCTACCGCCACCAAATGCAGGGTTACCGTTCGCTCTTTGTCCATCATTCGTTTGGAAATCAGAACCTCCTGCTCCAAAACCGAACGCTACTTTAGAAACCGTTAACACTACACCACCGTCAGCCGTTTGAACAGGCTCCCCAACAATCGTATTCACATCGACCATTTCTTTTAAATTTTCCATTGCCGCTTTCATTAATCCTTGAATTGGATGATCCACCGTTCATAACCTCCTTTGTCATATCTTTCCTAGTTTTTCCGAAAGTTTGTGAACTAAACATAAAATTTTATATTGATTTCAAAAAACTTAAGTTGTAATATTTAGAAAAATAAAAAAGAGGTCGATTCGTTATGATGCGAAAATTAACAAAGAAAGATCATGAACAAGTATTCGCTTACCTAAAAGAAGAAGCATCCATTAACTTATTTATTATTGGAGATATTGAAGCTTTCGGTTATGATACAGATTTTCAAGAATTATGGGGAGTATTTGAAGAGAACGGAACATTAAAATCGATTTTACTTCGCTTTCACGATACATTTATACCGTATAGTAAAGAAGAGTTTGTGGTTACTGACTATGAGGCACTTCTTTCCGCATATAAGCCGCTTAAACTCTCTGGCAAGTCAACTATTGTAGAAAGATTTGAAACTGCTCCAACTGTACAACTAGGCGCCAAAAATGAAATGTATTTTTGCGAATGCCAAGATGACAACAACTTACCTAACACACCAATTCATGAAACAATTAAACTTGCCTCACTCGATGATATAGAACGAATTATGAAATTACGAAGTGACATCGCTGAATTCCGGACTGCAAATGCATCTGAAAAAATGTTAAGGCAAGCTATCGAAACAAATACAGGACGTACATATTATATTGAAAAAGACGGTGCAATCATCGCATCCGCCTCAACTTCCGCTGAAAATTCATTATCTGCCATGGTTGTTGGCGTATGTACGCATCCGAACTACCGCGGAAATGGATATGCTTCGCTTATATTGCAAAAAATGATTCAAGACTTTACGAAAGAAGGCCGAACACTTTGTTTATTTTATAACAATCCAGTTGCTGGACGAATTTATAAACGACTAGGGTTTAAAGACATCGGGATGTGGACGATGTATCGATAATAAGGGCTACTCTATATACAGAAATAGTTGTCACTTAGCAATAAAAGCAAATTACAAAAAATTTCACACCGTTATTATGAAGATGGAGAAACTACTTGTAAAGCCATGCCCCTATCTAAAACATGTCATGTATTCAAGCTAAATTTAGACAGATAAACGCCCAATTGTTGAATCTACTCCAGCAATTGGGGCGTTTATTCTAAAATTCTTTCCACTACAAATAAAAATATTTATGAGACAGTCACCACACTTATGTCGCTATTATCTTTACGTGCAAATTCCTTTCTTAATATTACTACTTCTTATTATACTGTGCTTTAAAATCAATATATTCCTGTTTCGCATCTTGGTTATTACCTTGGTGACTATCAAAAGATGTATGTATTTGTGATATGTGTTCTACTAACTTTCCTTCTTCATTTCTCTTTTTATAATTCATTACAATACTTACTTCCAATATCTGCTCTGAACCCTTTGTAAACTCAATATGCAGTGTGATCGATCCACCACCATATTCATCATATTGTATTTTTAACTTATCATTAATAATACTTTGAAACTCTGATTCAGTTAGTTTATATCCAACAGTACTAGGCTGACCAAACTTTTTTATATCACCTCCTGGCTTCATCTTTAGTTTCCCTATCCCTTTTAAACGATCTACAATTAAGTTCACGTATGAAACATCCAGACTTGAATCCGTACTTTGTACCTGTCCATTCTCATAACTAATATTTGTACTATAATTAACTTCTTCTCTATAATTTTTATTATCTACTTTCGAGGTAATTTCTTGTGTTGTATTTCCATATAAACTTTTATCTTTCGTATTATATATACCTTTCGAAGTTTGATAAATTGTTTTACTGTGCTCTCCATCTTCCTTTTGCTCATATGTACTATATATACCTCTTTGTTTCACATACGCATATCCATCATCACTAGCGGACATAACCTTTTTCATGTCACCTTCATCCAAAGCTTTGACAAATGGCTCATACTCTATCTTTTTTTCAAAAAAACTACATGCTTGTAGTAGGCTGATTACTATTATGATAGTAACCATTTTAAACACTTTTTTTTCATTTCATCATCACACTACTCTCTACATTTTCAACTAGATAATCTTTTAATCACATTACATAATTAAAATTTCTTTTAGTATTTAAAATACTCTCCTTTAAACCACTACTTTTTTCACCATTAAAACTTACAATACACACTTTCTTTATGCCTTACGTTTCGATTTACCTTTTTTATTTCTCTTTCGATATCTTGGAGTCTCTCTTTTATGTTGCCCCCATGATATGTTAAATGACGGAAATTTAAACCTGCAATACGCTAATAGCTGAAATTCTGCTGCTCCGATTGCTACTGTATACAGTAAAACAATACCTACCGCATAAAGAACTAAAACATCGATTCCATGATCATTATGATAACATATCAAAATAAGCAGGATTAGTGCATATGGTGTAGCCCACTTCATCACATTCCCTTTTGTTTTACTAAAAAATGAGGTGGATCTTTCATCCTTACTAAACGCACCTTCACTCGCTTGTTTAAACGAATCGATAGTTGTCACAATGTGAACAATGACTGCTCCTAGGAATAACATACCTACATATATTAATGTAATTCTGTCAATTGAATCCTCAGAAATCCCAGGAAGAATCAACGCTGTGAATGTTATAGTACCTAATTGAAATGCATATAATAATATTACAAAAGTTTGTAGTTTTTGTAATTTAAAACACATTTTTGGAAATGAATATAGAATTAAAAACATTATTTGTAAGCTATATAACACAATTTCAATTTTAACAATTGTTTTGTCAAAGAAAGTATTATAATACTCCAAGCCCCCTATAAAAATAAAAAACATAAATACTGAAGTATAAACTATCCCTCCAATAAAGAAAACCATAGCACCTTCAGGGCTTAAACGATCTTTACATGTCATCCTAAATTCATCTAAATCCTCTTCTTTTATATTCCACATTTAGTTTTTTCACCTTCTATACGTTTCAATTATTTTCCGAACACTAAAATTCTATTAATATATTATTTATTTTTCGTTTTGAATTTCTTATTTTGTTTTCGAAATCTCCCACGCATTCTCTGATTCTCTTCCCACGACAAATTAAATGACTTGAATTTGAATCTACAGTACGCCAATAGTTGGAATTCTGCCGCTCCGATTGCAACCGCATACATTAAAACAGTTCCTACTCCATACATAACAAAAAAATCAATCGAATAATCATTTTGAAAATACATCAAAATAAGTAGTATTAATACATATATTATAGCTCCCTTTATCATAGCTCCTTTTGTCTTACTAAAAAACGAGGTGGATCTTTCATCAGCACTAAACGCACCTTCACTTGCTTGTTTAAATGTATCTAGCGTTGCTACAATATGGATAATAACTGCTCCTACAAATAATAGCCCGGTATACATCCTACCAGTTGAATTATCAACCATTTCAGAAACAATCGAAACTACAAATAATATCGTTCCAAGTTGAAACGCATATAGTAATACGATTAGCGTTTGGAACTTTTGAAATTTAAAACATGCTTTCGGAAATAGATATATAATTAAAAATATAATTTGAATACTAAATAACACAATTTCAGTTTTAACAATAGTTCTATCGAAAAAATTGTTGTAGTAACTCAAATTCCCTACAAAAATAATAAACATAAATATCGAAATATAAAATATTGTTCCAAGCATAAATCCCGTCGCACCTTCAGGACTTAAACGGCCTTGACATGTCATTCGAAACTTATCTAAATCTTCTTCTTTTATATTCCACATCCAATTATCCCACCTTTAACTAGATTCACTTAAATCATGTAGATTAAATATAAAAACCTTCTCATTTTGATGAAAAGAGAAGGTTTTTTTGCTGTTATACATTCATGCCATATTCAAAACTTTCCCTCTTGAAATAACTTATTATAGTTAATCTTTGAAATTTTATTTTCACTATTAATTTAGGCATTTTTACTTTTCTTAAAAAACACCACATATGCAAATAATGACGAGATTAAGAGGAATACACCCGCCCCTATACCCTCATATATTTTAAAATAAACAGCAGCGATTATTACAAATATGGACATTATTATTATTAGAATCATTGTATATTTCATTATAAATTCTAACGCTTTATATAGAGATACTATTGTCCTTTCAAAAAAACTTTTCTCTGTTTCCAAAACATTTCGATCCTTATTCAAATTAACAACCTCCTCTTTTTACAAATTAACATTTGAATAAATTTACCCCTTCAAAATAGCAACAAAGTGAACTACAGAACGTAAATACTACCAATACAGAATGATTCAACTGAAAATCACATGTCGAAATATTAAGTTAATTATATGTAGATTTGAGAACGAAAAACCTCCTCATTCTAACGAGAAGAGAAGGTTTTATTTATGTCATTTCCCCAAATTCTATTCAAAACTATTTCTTTTATGATATTTCATGATGTTACCATACTTTAAAAATCACAAGCTTAAAATATTATTCTTCATTAAATACAGCAATCTTCACTTCAACATACTGTAAAGACTCATCACCGCTAAACACATGATAAATTGGCGAGGCTAGATTCAGATTATTATCCTCCATATACTGAAGCATTTCACCATATACCTGCTCTGTTAATTTTTCATAATCTCCTGTATATCGTTTCATGAGCATCTCATCAACATAATAATAGCTCCTAAATTGAAGTGTTTCTGATGTTAGAATTTTATCTTCATTTACTGGCATGAATAATTCAACATACATATTTTCATCAGATGGTATATTTTTCAAAGCATAAAACATCGGACCTTTTACTGTTAAATTCGCTGTTGCAATTTCTGACATAAAATGTTCAATTGCTTCTTCCATATCTTCGTAATGAAAATAGTATTCTTTCGAAACAACATTTGTATATGCAATACTTTGTCCTTCAATTATCATTTTATTGTTTCACCTACTTCTATAATAGGAGCATAAATATCTAGCCACATGTCACCGTATACGTCTAAACATACGTGATAAAAACCGTTTTCTAATTTAATATGATGCTGTTCTGCAAACTCATGTATTAAATTATAAGCCTCTTCAATATCACCATCTTCATCAGTAAATCGAACACTTAATGCCTCTTCAATAATTAATCCATCAACATACTCATATGCAGAATTCTCTCCTAATTTAACACGTTCATTTACTGGAACAGAATACGTATATTCGCCATACTCTGGTTCATTTTCCAATGGCTGATATTTAAAAAGAACGGGACCTACAGCATATATTCCATTATGAACAACTTGATTTCTCAGTGCGATAGCAGGTAATAACCAATCTTCTTTTTTTACAATTTGGGTAATGCTAATTAAATTTAAGAGTGATAATGCTTTATATTGAATTTTCATAATACTTACCCCTTTTACTATTCTTTCTCTTTGCTATATATTTCTTTGCTTCCTCAAATGTCAATTTTGCTCTCTTTCATGTTTCTTCCACCTTATAGTAAATGGTAAACATTTAAACCTACTAAACTCATTTCCTTTACGCCTTACGTTTCGATTTATTTTTTTTATTTTTCTTTTGATATCTTGGAGTTTCTCTTTTATGTTGCTCCCATGATATGTTAAATGACGGAAATTTAAACCTGCAATACGCTAATAGCTGAAATTCAGCTGCACCGATGGCTACTGTATACATTAAAACAGTACCTATTACATATCCAATAAAAGTATCAAACGTATAATCATTATGAAAATAAATCAAACTAAGAAGGATTAATGCGTATATTGAAGCCACTTTCATCATAGTTCCTTTTGTTTTACTAAAAAAGGAATTGGATCTTTCATTCATACTAAACGCACCTTCACTTGCCTGTTTAAACGTATCAATCGTTGTCACAATATGAACAATCACTGCTCCTAAAAATAAGAAACCTACATATCCTAATGTAATTCGATCAATTGTATAATCAGACATTCCAGGTAGAATTAGAGCCGTGAATAATATCGTACCTAATTGAAATGCATATAATAATACAACAAATGTTTGTAACTTTTGAAATTTAAATCTAGCTTTTGGAAATGAATATAGAATTAAAAAAATTATTTGCAAGCTATATAGTACAAGTTCCATTCTAACGATTGTTTTCTCAAAGAAAGTAGTATAATAGTCCCAACCAAACGTTACTAAAGTACCAATAAGAAAAAACATCATTATTGAAACAAACACTATTGTTCCTATCATAAACCCTAAAGCACCTTCAGGACTTAATCGACGTTTACATGTCATCCGAAATTTATCTAAATCTTCTTCTTTTATATTCCACATTACCTATATGCACCTTTCTTGTAGTCTTATTACCAAAATATAGATCCAAGTTTGTGTGTTACCTTTTTAACTCCTTTTTTTGCAAGATCAATTGCATTGTCTTCTCCTCCTAAAAAAGACCATTTTTTATTAATTGCCCATGTAAGCCCTACCGCAACACCAGCTCCAACCACAGTTCCAAGCGGCGGAAGGAAAAACGATCCCGCTACAGCACCAGTTGCCATAGCTCCAGCATTTGCTCCAATATCTACAGCTGAATCTGTTGCTATATCAGCTACATCATGTAACTGCCAACCATCATCTTTAGTAGCATCTACAACATTCCCTCCGACTGACACAACCGCCCCAAAAATCCCTGCTCCTTTCAATACTGCAGCCGGTTTCCCCATGCCTTTAAACATTTCTTTCCATTTTCCAGGATGTAAATCCTTTAGACCTTCTACATAAGCAGTCTTAAATGAACTCAATCCTCTCTCCCCAATTGCAGTAGGCAATCCTTTCTTCTCCCAATCAACGTGGAAATCTTGATAGCTTTGAAACTCTGGTAATTTTAAAATGGTTTTTCTTGCTTTTTTTATTTGTGCATTTGTTGTTTTTAAATTTTCAAATTCAAATTCTAATTTATTCTTGATAAATCGAACTAAAACATCATCATTATTATCCATTGTAAGGATTCTTGCTACTTTAACCAAATCTTCTTTCTTTAATGTCGATAGTTCATATGCTCCTTTCCCTTTGCGACCTTTAGGATCAAAAAGGACGTCTAAAGCATAATTCTTTTTAACATAATGCATGCGTATGTAGGAAGCTAAAAGAGCCTTAGTTCCCTTAATACTAATGTCGAATTTGGTCATTGTATCTGCCGTTACCTTAATGATATTTCCAATTGCCACGCTAGATATAAGCTTCCCTATTGAAGCGATAGACAAATTTCCATTATTCACTTTTATTTGTTTCATTCCCTCATCTATTTTACGCATTAATTCATCAAACTCTTGCAGGTCACTTTGCTTACTATTATAAGTCTCTAATTTTTCTAATGTATCACTGATTTCTTTTTGGCTTTTTACAGCGCCTTCAGTAATACTTGATGATGATGGATATTGAATTGCGACGATGTCACTAATCTGACCTACCGTTTTTTTCGCCTCTTCATTAGAGTGGCTAAATCCCTCACTATATCCATTAACTTTTTTCTTTACACCATCCAAATAACTTCCATGAATTTTTGCATCTGCATCGCTGTCAACCTCACTGTTAAACTCCTCTACTGCTTTTTGAAATTGACTTTTTAATACTTCGGCTGTAGCTGTAAATCCAGTAATAATAGTTCCATGAACTGTCGATAAATATTCCTTAATATCCGCAGCAGCTTTTCCTTGAAAAGAGTTAATTTGTGTAAAGTCCTCTATTTTTTGCTGCAATGTTTCCAAATGTTGATTTAATTCTTCAGCATTTGAATTAAAGCGCTCTTGCAGTTCTTTTACTTCTTGTAACTCTATGATTTTGCTCATATTTTCTCCCCCCTCTCCCTTTACATAGCACGGTGCGCTGAACTGTCTTTCAAATTTTTTCCAAGCTTTTCATCTTGCTGAACTATTTCTTGTCCTGTTTGCTGAATTCTACTAATATCTTTTTGTAGTATTTGTTCATATTGCTGCACTTTTTTCGATAACTTTTCAATCGCTTCACAATATTTTTTCAGTTTACTTAAATTCGTACGATGTAACTGCATACCATTAAATTTAGTCTTACCTAAATCACTAGCACCACTTTTCAATTCACTTACTTTCGCGTCAAATACCCCTTTATTTAATTTAATTTCCCCCATTTATCATTTCCCCGCCTTCTGTACTTCTACTTGAATACTAGCGTTAACCATTGAAACACTTCTACTTAAAGAAAGAATACTAGACTCACATGTAGCGATTTCTCTTTCAAGCCGCCGTATGGCTTGATCGATGTCTTCTTGCACTCTCCCTAGTTCTCCAATAAACTTTCCTAAATTCGAAATAACTTGTTGTTCATACGTTTCTTTAAAAGTAGTTGCTCTTTGCCCTTTCCAACTACTCTCGTTTATTTCTAAAGACTTAAACTGCTCTTGATTTTGTTTAATTGCTTCAAGATTATTTACAAATTTCCCTTTAGCAGTTATTAGCCTTCGTAGTTTCATTTGTAATTCAGCCAATTGCCCTTGTTGATGACTTATACTACTTAATAAACCAGATTTTTGACTATTTAATTCTTCTATCCCCATGCAAATCCCCCCTTAAATAGTTGGCACTTTAATTCTAGTAGCAAAACGATTTTCAACAAAATACCCTTCAAATGGGTTTAACTTTGTACTACTTAAATCTTTATTAGATACATCGAAGACCATTTGGCCTGATGATTTTCTAAGTAAAATAACATGAGATTGCGTTTTTATTGTTTTTGAAACTAAGTCGTATCGACTGTCAATTGAATCAACATCACAGCCAATTACGAAGTGGATGCCCATAAATGCACCATTTGTTATTAATTCCGCTAAACTATATATATCGCTATCTTCTAAATTACTTAAAATATCATTTACATCTGCGATTACGATTACAATCGACTTAAATTTCTTAATAAATTCAGCTGGGTTCACTGTTTCACTTGATGCTTCCTGTTCCTCTTTAAACGCCGCTTCTCTCGATTTATAAGCATTTGTAACTTGTTTAATCGTTTTCTCAATTCCTGTTTTTTCAGCTACATATAAAGCAGCGCTCTCCCTATAGTTTGAGAAATTACGTGTTCTTGTATCAATTAAACCTAGGTCAAAGTGTCCACTATCAGCTAACTGTTGAAGGAATTGATGAACTACATTTTCAACTTCATCTTTCTTGATCCCCCCTACAACAATATTAGCCGCTTCTGTTAAATCTAATTCGAGAGGCGTAACGCTTTCTGTTTCTACACCAAATGTTAGCTTGCCTGCTTCAATAATTTTTCTTGTTTCTGGCCATGCAATGAATTCTTTGTATTCCAGAACTTCAGGTACCATAGGGATTGCTTTCGGTCTTTCTCCATCCCAGAAGGAATCCATCTCTTTTCCTTCAGCTTGTATATTTTCAATTCGAGTAAGAACATCTTCTCCATTTGTCGGTAAAGCTGTTTGGAAGATTGTTGGTTCGTCAATTTTAACTAAACCACGTCCTGCTAATTCTTCAATTTTTAAGTCTGTTCTTCCTACAATAGCTCTAGATTCTGCCTCATCTATCATATATAGAGCAATTTGTAGTTTAATATTTGTATTTACTTGTACTCTCAATGCATTTTGACGTGTAGCCGTAAGCATTAAATGAATTCCTACCGCTGCCCCTTCACGTACAATTTGTGCAACAATGCGTTCAAAGTCTTCGACAAATCCAGCTTCTCTAACAGCATCATAGTTATCTAACGTAATTAATATTGTTGGTAATACTTCTTTACTAGCTCTCTCATACATTTCAAGACTCGCAACGCCATATTTACTTAGCAATTGCTTTCTATCTTTTAATAGGTCTTCTATGCGACGAAGAAATTTCTCGCATTTTTCAACTTGATCTAATGTAATGATGTCTGCCACATGCGGTAATGATTTTAATGGCATTAAACCGTTCGTTCCGAAGTCTAATAAATACACATGCAAATGCTCCGGACTATGCTGACGAGCTACATCCATAATGACTGATTGTAAGAATGTTGATTTTCCGTAACCTGGACTTGAGAAGACTGCTACGTGTCCATCTTTACTAATATCTAATGTTAATGGTGTTTGTGATTGCAATTCAGGCTGGTCTAATAAACCAACTGTTGCTTTTAATGGTTTCTTTTCTTTCGTCCATGCTTCTTTGAACTGAATAGCGTGTAAGTCTTGTAAATATACGCTTTCTGGAAGTGGTGGTAACCACGGTCTAGCTAACGCTTCAATTTCATTTACTTCTGCGTAATCGTGAATGTAGTCAATAACAGCATCCAGTTCAGATGGTACGCTTATTACTTCTTTACTGCTACCAAGTCCACTTAAATCTTCACTTAATATTTCATATTGTCCTAGATCATTTATTGCATAGATTGTTGCGTCTAAATGTTCTTTATCCTCTTTATTTTCTACATAGTCCGCCCCGCTCCAAGCCGATTGGAATAGTTCATAAATTTCATTATTCCCAACTTGTAAGTAAGCACGTCCAGGTAATGTAATTTCAGCAGCATCTGGTGTTTTTAAAATTTCATTACTATCCGACGTATTTTGAACTTTTAGTGCTAGTTTGAATTTCGAGTTACTCCAAATTTGATCATCTACAACACCACTCGGTTTTTGAGTAGCTAAAATTAAATGAATTCCGAGTGAACGCCCAATACGAGCTGTTGAAACTAACTCTTTCATAAATTCTGGTTGTTCTGACTTCAATTCCGCGAATTCATCACTAATTAAAAATAGATGTGGCATTGGTTCACTTACTAAGCCTTCTTTATACAGTTTTTGATACTGATTAATATGGTTGACATCATTTTCTCCAAATAATCGTTGTCTTTTTTGTAATTCGGCTTTAATTGATGCGAGCGCTCTCATACTTTGTGCTCCATCTAAGTTTGTAATTGTTCCTAATAAATGCGGTAAGTTTTTAAATAAATTCGCCATACCGCCACCTTTATAGTCAATTAGTAAAAAGGCAACTTCGTAAGGATGGAAATTGACTGCTAGAGATAAAATATACGATTGTATAATTTCCGACTTACCTGAACCGGTTGTACCTGCTATTAAGCCGTGTGGCCCGTGAGCTTTTTCATGTAAGTTTAAGTTTACGATATCTTCTTTACCACGTAATCCAAGTGGCACAGCTAAAGATTTATGTGCTGCATTTTTCTCCCAGCGCTTTGTGATATTCAGTTCTTTTATTTTTTCAACACCGTACATTTCTAAAAATGTTACGCTTTCTGGAATACTATTTTTTAAGTTTTGCAAATGATTTAACGGTGCTAGCGCTCGTGAAACATCTTCTAAATTGAAACCTTTCGGTACGTGATTTAGTTTAAATTGACGGTTAACAAGCTCTCCTTGTTCTAATATGATGTTTCCTTGCTTTGCATCTCTTATATCTATTACCGTTTTCACGTGTTCCGGTAAACTTTGCATAACATCTTGTACGAAAACAAGTGATACACCTAATTGACTCGGATCATCATTAAAGAATTCCATAACAACATGGTCTAGTATTAGTTTTTCATCTGTAATGAGAACGACATAGTGCGGTGCAAAATACATTTTTTCATTAGTTGAACTCTTTTCGTCTAGTTTTAATTTTCGTTCTTTCAATATTTGATATAAACTATTTAACACTTGATCACGACTACGATCATGATATACAAATCCACGTACATTTATATCGCGAACACTTCCATGAGGTAACCAGCGCATCCAATCCCATTTTTCTTTTTCTTCTTCAGGAAAAATAGTAATAAACTGCAAGTCATAATAACTATGGAATAGCGCCGTTTGTGCAACTAATAATTGTAATTGCTCTAACACTAAAGAGCGTTGGCCAATATAACCCACTGGTCCATTCATTAAATCTGTTACAACTGGTACATCTTCCAATGAAAGATAACGTTGTCTTAGTTCACGTGCTATATCAATTAATTCATCTTTCGTTTGACTAAATTCTTCTTCATTAAACTGAATTTCAAAACTCGTATTAGCTTGCCCTGTACCAACGCTAAATGTTAAGAAATCATGATGTTGCATTGTTTTTTCATAAATACGTGGATTTACTTGAACAGCCATATTACGTATAACCTCAACATTTGGATTATGATAATGTAATGCATGACGCTGTTTTTCACTTTCTGCATGTAAATCTTTCGTTTTTTGTTTTATATACTCTCTATAGCTTTTATCACGTTCAACGATGTCGATTTTATATTGCTTTAAATTTTTTATATAAGATGTGACAGAAACAATGATCGTTACTAATGTCATTGCAATGGATGCGATAATAAACATTCCATATTTCATAAAGATAGCAAGTAATACTGTTACGACAATCATGACAAGGGCAGGTGCAATAATTCTCGCCAAATGCTCAGTCGGTTTTGACGGCATGCTTGAAGGTTTTGCAATTGTCATTTTCTCTTCTGGTTCACGGTAAATAATACGTGGTGAACGATGATAGTCTGGATAACCACTTTGATAATTCGTTTCTGATTCTACTAAAATAGGTAACGTAGATTTCACTTTATCTTCTGAAGACAATACTTGAATATCTTCACTGCCTATCTCCACTAAAACGCCATCAAAATATAATTGGTCTCCTGCTTCTAACATAGCGCTATCTTTTAGCCTTGTATAATTATGAAATACTTCCCCGTCGTATACGTTCACTTTAAATGAATCGTACAGCGTTTCACGAGATAGCATTATATCTACACTACTACCGGTAATAGAAATATCATCATAACTGTTTTGACTGAATGTAAGAGAATGCTTTGTTCCGATATCAAACACTTTAGTTGTGCCAATAATAGATATAAAGATTTTCAAGCTCACATCTTTCGTTTTTCCAATCTCAAATTCCTTATTGAATTCTATTAATTGATCCTGTATCATCCAAACGTTTACTTCATTATTCCACTTTAACTCTACTTCTTGTTCTAAACTTGGATTCGTAATATCATTTGTCCACTCTTTTCCAATCGACACTATTGATTGCTCAGTTGGATGTAATGTGCACTTATATATTTTGTCTCCATAAGTCAATACTAATAGTTGCTCCATGCGTGTTCACTGCTCCTTTTAACTGTCTCATCAAGTGCTTTCTTACTCTTTTTTCTCTGTGTCCGACAAATTTTTATCGCTAGATGTATTGCCATATTTCTTTTTATATTCATCTAATTGTTGTTCATATGTTTTTTTCTTTTGATCACGCTCTTCTCCTGACAAGTCCGGATTATTTTTCAACGCATCCATTTGTTGAAGAAGGCCGTACATAATAAGCTGCGGATCATCAAGGGTTTTAGCTAAATCTAATGATTTATCAAAATCACCTTTTCCGTTATACATCCAATAAAGCAAATACTTTTCATCACTTTTTAAACTAATGTTTTTCATAACCGCCTTCTTTTGATTTTCAGGCATTTTTTCAGCTGTAATGTATGCAAATGCTAACTCATATTTAGATGCAATTGGTAATGATTCAAATTCTTCTTCATTTAATTGCGTAATTACTTTGTCATAGTCAGTTGCTATGAAATTCGCATTTGCTTCTAATAATTTATTTTGATAAGGAAATTTTATAAAAGTGAAATATATTAAAGGAGCAGCTAAAACAACTGTCGCCGCTATGAAGGAAAAAGCTAAATATTTAAATGATTTGTAGCTCTTTTTATGTACTAACTGCATATTGTTTTCTGTTTTTGTTTGTTCCTTCTCAAAGCTGTCATCAAGAAATTGCAGTAATGCATCTATGCTTTCCATTTGAGAAACTGTCTGTTCAAATGTTGTTTCTTTTGCATCTTTTAGTAACCCAGCATACAAATCATCAAAATTGTGCTTTTGGGAGAATAAAGCGATAATTAGACACTTATATTGTGTTAAAAATTGCTCTTCTAACAACGGGGTTGGTGGAACAATATCGCGAATTCCTCTATGTATAATACTTGGCATTAAATTAGCATTAAAAACTATATTGTCCGGATGTAAAAAGAACGTGATTCTTTTATTTAAATATTTACGAAACTGCGCAACATTTCGAAGCAGTCTTAATTTCTCATTTCTTCCCAAACGGCTAAGATCGTCCCACTTATATAACTTTTTATCCACTTGAAATATAAAAGTAAACATATCATCCGTTTCTTCTATTGTTAATGGTACAAACTCAGATGATTCGCCCGTAATTATATTGAATTGACGGAAGTCTTTTATACGTGTTTGAGATTTTGTCATCTCCAATTTCCAATTTTCCTTTTCTATTTGAAATTGATAGTTCATTGCATCAATTTGAATTGTTTTTTCCGTCATTTTTATCCTCTTCTCCTTTTCTTTATAACCCGTAATAACTTATTTTCAAATAAATATAAGTAAAAAATATTTTTTATAAAACTTGTAAAATATCTCCATTTGTTATTTGGTGATCGATTAAACGATCATTATCTGTTAAAACAATTGACTTATTCTTTACTTTAATTACAAAATGTGAACCTTCATGATTATCCACATTTAGCGTATCTAATAAATTTTTCAATAAATATTTAATAGATTGATGATTCGGAATACGTAAATCATATGTATTTCCATTCCATTTACTAAAATCTACCGTTACATTAATATGCGTTTGTATCGCCATTACTTTACCTCCAACTTTTGCGAAGAACCGTATAAATACCGATGCAAATAAGTACAATGCCACCACCAAATAATAATATGATTGTTGTACCAATTGGCTTTTCGTTCATTGTTTCATTACTCGCTACTTCATCTGCACTTTTTCTCACAACGTATTCACTGCTAAACAAACTATTTTTCATATCTTTCACACTATTATTTTCTTTTTGTTTTATAAAAAGAGAATCTCGTAAAGCTTCCATATCTTTTTGTTCTTTCTTTTTCTTTTTCTGAATTTCTTCTTCTATGTCTTTGCTAAATAACTCAATTGATGCTTTATCTAATTCTGTTTCCTTATGTTCTTCTTTATTTTTTTCTTGGTCGCTTTCTTCAATTCGATCCACTTTAAACTTAATCTTCCCATCATCACCAAGATAACTGTCCGCCGCGCTCCTTATCGGTAGCGCGACAAACAGTAAAAGGATAGAGAGAAATGATAACTTAGCCACTATGCTCCATTGTTTGATCATTTACTTCTTTTTCCTCCCATTTCTTATGCCATACAAATAGATTACTAACTAACCCTATAATGGCAATTACAAACAATACGATAAAAATAACTTTCCCCGTATCTTTACCGCTAATAAAATCATTTAGAAAACTTTCTATATACTGAAGCGGTGAAAATTGACGTACCTTTCCAACTGACGACATTTGATCTACTTTACTTCCAACTGCTTCAGTTAAAAATAGGTACATACTTAAAAATACTAATAGGATAAACATCCCTACCATTTTTATTTGTCGCAATAAGTATGTTGAAACCAATACAAACGCCATCATAATGATTGTGATAAACGCAATCCATAGTAAACTTTGATCCTGACCAAACTGTAAAAGACGTCCAGAAATGATACCTATACTAATTCCTTCCACAATTGATATACCGAATGCTACTACTGTAGTTGGTACATTCATATCAATTAATGAGAATTTCTCTTCAAAATGATCTGATTGCGTTCGTTTCTTTTCTTGATTCGCAATTGCGTATGCTGTAAATAACGCAACAATAAAACAAGTTAATACGATTAAATATGGTGTAAAAGCATTACCAGCTACAATGACTCCATCATTTTGTTTTTGAACTGGGCTAGATAAAAATTGATATAACATTTCATTTTGGCGATCACCAATTCGGCTATTAGCCAAAATTTTAGTAAAGTTTTTGGAGAATGATTTATCATCTTCCATTTTCTTTGTAAAGTCATTTAATAATGAATCAGCTTTTGAAACAATTGTCGTTCCGCTGTCTTGAATTTCTTTTGCTTGTCCATTAATTTGATCAAATGTTTTATAAACATCGTCTGAAGTTGCTAAACTATGCTTCGAACTCTCGACCAATGACTGGCTTTGTGACATTAATGATTTAATACCAGAATCTAACGATAAAACAGCTGTTTGCTCACCAGTATTATTTGTTGTTAGCACTTGCTGTTCTTCAACTAGCTTTAAGCTACTCTCACGCCATTTCGCTAAACCTTTTAAATATTCCCCTAAATTTTCATTCATACTAGTTGCTTGTTGCGTCGTTACATTTAATTTCTCTGCTAGTAACATTGAATTTTGATCCGCACTCGTAATGAATTGTTGATAAGAGTCTATTTTTTGCTTTAAACCTGTCATATCTTGCTTAACTTCTGCCGTAATACCTGATGAAACAAGGTTTGAAATTAAATCAATTAAGCTTTGTTTATTTAATACATAGTACAAAGATTGTTCAGTTGCAATTGCATCTAAACTTCCCTCTTCTAGCTTAGGACCTACATCTTGCGTTCTTAAATCAATCCCATAATACATTTCGTATAAACTAATTAAACTTTGATAACTTTCAACTGTATCTACTGCTTCTTTTATTAATACACTAGATATATTTTTTGTTAATTCTTCTGATTTTTGATGTACAACTTGATTCGTTGTACTTTCAATAACTTTACCGTTATCTGTTCCCGGTTCGCCTCCTGGATTTCCTCCAGTTCCGTTATCTGTTCCCGTTCCGCCTCCTGGGTTTCCTCCATTATTCCCTGTTGTGTTTTCCATTTTTTTGATAATAGGCTTTTTAGCATTGTGTACTAACGGCATTATGCCATACTGTGATTTATGAACCACATTTTCCACCTTGCTGTTTTCAGTTTGTGTTCCTTTATCTTCTTTTTCAGGACTAGTTTCTTTTTTATGAGTCCCACTCAATTCCCACTGCCACATTACAGGAGAGAAAACATCTATATTGATGTTTGGATCTTTTAACTTCACATGCAAGCTAATCTTTATATCCCCTTCATTACGAGGAGCTATTGTAATTTCTCCTGCTTCGCTTTGAAGAAAGTCACTTGTACGATCCACATCATCAATATGTAAAGCTTCTGTACTTCCATCTAGTTTAAATTTTTCTGGAATATTTATCTTCAAAGTTTGTGAAGATTCCATTTTAATTACTTTCGCCGTATCACTAAATGTAATTCCCTCTGTATAAAGTTTATCCTTTACTTCTTTAATAGCGTTTCCTAAAGAGATTTTATTTACAGGATCATAATTAAAGTTATTTTCTTTATTATATTTATTTGTAAATTGGATTACATTTTGCAATTGTAATTTCGTTGTATCTGGCAAATCACTTTGAACGATTTCTTCCATGTTTAAACTAGGTAATTTCGCAATTAAATTTTCGATTTGGTTCTTTATTCGAACGTCTGGTTGTTTCATTAATGTATTTATAAAGATCTCTTGCTTTCCATCGTTCGACATAGATTGCTTTAACTTTTTAATTACCGTCTCTTGAATATCACTTTCTAACTTTCCTGCAAGTTCTGTATCATATTCTGACACTTGTTTTTTTACATCTGTTAAATGTTTTTGAATTGCTGAAGCATCAGCTAAAATATTTGGTTCTTTCTCTGAAAGCGTAAATTGATTTGTAATCACTTTATTAGCAGATTCCAATGCACCTAACTGCTTTAAAACATCGCCTGTATTCATTTCACTCATGTATTGATTAAATTGACTCGTAAAATTATTCGCTAACAGATTATTATCAGATTGCATTTTTTGGAAGTTATTAAACCCTTCTAAGTAAGTATTGTTAGATTTATTCCCTTCATCTAACACTTGACCGAAACCTTTTAATACATCCTGAAATCCTTTAAAACTATTAACAGAAACCCCAGTATAATCTTGCACTGTTTTAAATTGATTTGTGTAATTTGCTAAAGGACTATGTACATCTTTTTTGTACATAGTTGTTTGAACGTTTCCTTTTTCAATTATTTTCCCTATATTATCTTGTGCACCTTGCAACTTACCGATAATACTTGCAAAATAAACGTCGATGATTTGCTTATTGAAATCTTCTAAAATTGTAGACGCCGTATTCTCAGCCTCAGCTTTCAAATCGTTATTCCCAGTTGCATTTACTTTGTAGTTTAACGTTAATTTCTCTGGTAGTTCTGAATCAATCGCAACTGCTTTCCTAGAAAAATCGTTTGGTATAACAATCATCATGTTGTAATTATTATTTTTCAAACCATTTTCTGCTACTCCACGACTAACTACGTACCATTCTTGTTTCGTATTTTTATTTACATTTTTAACAAATTGATCTCCAAACGCTATTTTATTGCCCTCAAATACAGTGCCCTGATCTTCATTTACCAACGCAACTGTCATTTTTGGTGTAGTATTCTCATTAGCTTTCTTAACATTTTGATTTAATGCTAAATAGGAGACCCCTGTTGATAGTACAAGAGCTAAAATAATAAACAACAAGATGCTCCATCTGAACTTTTTCACTACTTATCACTCCTGCGACCGCGAGTCTATTAATTGAAAGACTTCGTATCTTACTCTAGTTTTAAAGTAATTTAGCCATACAACGTATGGTTGCATGGCTAAATTATATATTTCTTTTTATCTGTCTTATTGTAGACCGAAATT
This sequence comes from Bacillus cereus group sp. N31, assembly GCF_016483245.1. Taxonomy (NCBI): domain Bacteria; kingdom Bacillati; phylum Bacillota; class Bacilli; order Caryophanales; family Bacillaceae; genus Bacillus; species Bacillus cereus group sp. N31. The sequence continues at coordinate 85,427 of NZ_JAEHCH010000015.1, forward strand.
ACGAGAAAGATCTTCGTCATGTCTAGCAACAGCCTCTGCAGTTTTATTAAGCTGCATATTAATTTCTTGTAATAGCTGTGCGAAGTTTTGTACTTTTGGTTTTAATTGATTGAACTGTTGGTCAAAACCTTCAAAAGCACGACCTTCCCATTCTCCTCTTAATTCATTTTGTAAGTTTTGTAGCTGACGTAAAATGTCCTCAATTTGATTTGCACCTTGTCCATATCGAGTCGCTTTTGATTTAAGCTCCTCTGGTGACATACGAATTTGTCCTGCCATTATTAAATCCCCCTTAAAATTTAAAAATAGTAAAATTAACCAATAATCAATTCTACAAATTGATTATATCAATAATTTAAAAATTTCTAAACAAAAAAATGATATTTTTCCAAAATTTCTCTTTTACTATAATAACGATATATTGTATAATATAAATTTATTATTTTTTAAGAAACTACTATTACTTGAAAATAAAAATCAATTAAACAAATTCTACAAATGTTATTCTTAACAATAGAAAAAAAGATTACCTAACATGAATGCGTATATTTTCCATTAAAAAGTTTGATTAAAATTCTATTAGAATTCTTTAATTAAAAGAAATACAGCCTCGCAATTTTTCTCACTTCAAAGTCATAATTACCTGTCTTTCAACAAACCCAAGTTCTTCGTACATCTCTTTCGCAAAATTCCCAGCAAATACATTCAACCGAATTTCTGAATACTTCTCCTTTAATTCCTTAATACCAGCTTCCATCAGTTCTCGCGATAATCCTCTCCCTCGATACTCTGGAAAAACGTATAGCTCATATATAAATCCAAGTTTTTCACGAGAAAAATAGTCAGTATTTTCTCCTATTAATATCCACCCTAATATTTTATTTTCTTCTTTAATGACTAAATAACATGCCCCCTTTTCTACTATTGGTTTTGTAATTTCAATCGCTTCCTCTGTACTTAATTGGCAATTCCCTCTCGTCCCTTCAAAAAGCGATTGGGCTGCATATTGTAATATTTTACTTGTATCTTCTTGATTCGCCTTTATTATCATTTTTCACAACCCCTATCCTTAATAGGCATTACTATCGATTGTTCAAGATTCTCCGCTTCCATAATAATTGCCAGTAATCCATGTTCTGTACTCGTCTCATGAAACTCTCCTTTCTCCCAAAACACAGCTTGTCCAGCTCTTATCTTTACTTTTTCTTTATCTGCCCCACACACATATCCTTCTCCGTCCATAATAAGAAGCAGTTGTGATACAACTGCTTCATGATATCCAATTATTCCATTCTCTTGTAAATGCATAGCACCGATATGTACATTCCCTTGGTGGTTTACTATTTTCGACATTATGAAATTAGATTGAAATACTGATATGCGCTTTCCCGCTTTTTCACTAAAATCAAAAATCTTCACTTCTAGTCCTCCTTATATGTATAAAACCATCCTTACTGTCTGCATCAAATGTCCTTCAAAGTCTTCTTCAAATTGCTCTAATTCAGCAAAACCTTTCGCTTCATAAAAACGTTTACCTTTTTCATTTGCTGCTTCTACATGTATGTACAGTTTCCGGATCCCTTTTAACGCCTTAATCCCTCTTTGTAATAAAGCACTTCCTATTCCTTCCCCTTGCTGATCTGGTAACAAATAAATTGCACCTAATTCTGCTTCGTTTTGCAATCTAACTGGTGAAAAATTAGCAAATCCTATTACTTCTCCCTCTTCCTCCGCAACGAATAAATGTGTATTTTTAAGACGATATTTCATTTTTTCATCAGAATATGCCTCGTCTAAAAAACTGTCTTGAATCTTTCTCGGAATAATGCCTTCATATGTATCATGCCAAGCTACTTTCGCTACTGTTTGTACAGCATGAATATCTTCTTGCTTCATCTCTCTAATTACATATGTCATCTCGATGTCTCCATTCTCTTTAAATTATATTCTGCTACTATACTAGAAGAAACGGCAGAACCATTTTCATAATTTACCTTAATTAATTTTAACTTTTCAATCGAAGCTGTTTTAACATCAAAATTCCCATATATATACTCCATTGCGCTTAAAAACTGAGTCGAGTTCAAATGATTCGCTATCGTACAATGCGGAACCCATTTGCCCGGTACATAATATGAATTTGGATTATCATGAAAAGCTTGGAAATGATCATGATAAGAATGATGAAGTGTTAACAATTCATCGGTAAGAGTCGGCGCTAGAAAAATCGTTCCGTTTGTAGGAAAAGTTCCAACAGAAGAAAAATTCACTGCAGCCATTTTCTCTTGAATAGCTACAAACTCCTCTAATTTCTTAGTATATAAATTAACATCTAACTCCTTATAGCCCGCAAGTGTGATATGCGGTTCTACTCCAGCTAATTGATTTGACTCTATTATATTCGTTAGTTCATTTTGCAATTCTATAATCTTATTAGTAAACACACTATCAAATGTTGCAATAATAGCGTACATGCGTCCTCACCCCTTCGTTACATATATTGCTTCCCATTCTTCACGAATCATTCCCATTCGAATAGAATCATAGTATGTTCCGTTATAATATCGGCATTTGCGCATTCTACCTTCTAAAGTCATTCCTATTTTCTCAGCTACTTTCATCATTCGTTCATTACCAGACCACGTCGTGAGCCCTACTCTACCAATCTCCATCTTTTCAAATAATAAATCTCGATATAATGTTAATGCTTCTGTACCGTAGCCACCATTCCAGTATGTTGGATCATAAATAACAATTCCCATCTCCAACCAACGCGTCGGTTTATGTTCCCAATAAAATCCGACTGTACCTATAACTTGACCGTTATTTTCTATAATTAAATTTGATAGAGGTTCTTCTTGTAAACGAGTTAACATCTTTTCTTTATAAGGTGCGTATTCTTGCATTGAGAAAGGGAAATATGGCGCGTCCCACTTCTTCCATTCTGGATTTTCTGCTTTAAATACGAGGCTCCATAATGTTTTTATATTTGATTCTTCAATTGTACGAATTGTAACTTTGTTCCCCTTTTTTATAACGTTTTGCATAATTTCCTCCTACATTCCTCTTTATTTCATATATAATTATAATATTTTTTCAGAAAAATCAAAACAAAACTCTATAATATATTGTTTCATTTTGTTATTTGGCACCTATTATTTATAAAGAAAATAGTCTTCTAACCTTTAATCTCACCATATTCAGGAGGAATTTATTTTTGAACAAGTTCAAGGGATGTATCAACGATTTCAAGAAGATATGAAACGGAATGCCAGAAGATAAATCCTCCATAATAGCTAAAGATGACATACGTGACCGTAACGCAGTTAATAAAAAATAGGAGGTTACATCCCTCCTATTTCAGCTCAATATTTTACTTTCCTTCTTATTTATCTCAAGTAGAATCCCTTTCTCTATCCAGCCTTCTACTCCATTTTTTTTAATTAAATCATACCCTGCGCAGCTACCATCAATGAGAGAAACAATATCCCCTTTTCTAACACCTATTTGCGCACAAGAAATATCGGTTTTCACTGTGTATTCACCTGACTCACGTTGCCTAATATATTCATTTTTCACATTGAGTAATTTATTCGTTTCCTTTTGCTTGCATATTGTGTAATCTCGCCTCTTCTCCACCGGCTCTATGTAATAATACGGATATGTAACCCCTCCCTGCATTGTTGCATCAGCATTAAATTCTGCTGTTGCTTCATAAATTGGAAAATAGTCTACATATGTATAAGAAAACGTATCACCTGTTAGTTTCCTCTGAATGATAAATGCATTTAATTGCCCTGCTTCTTTAATCGCATTCCCGCCGTCAATTGCAATAATTTTTTTCTCCTTATCAATAACTGGATTGTTAGACGGGGCTTCTTCAGAATAGTTCACAACAGGCCAATGCCCAACAACTACATACTTATTAGCTCTATGCGATTTATTAAAAAACTCTGGCATTGCTATCGCATTTTTGCGCGCTGTTTCTTTCCAATCTACTCTATCTTCCAGTCCAGCATGTACAAAAATATAATCTTCTGTTTCAATCGCTGTTGGCAGCTCATTTAGCCAATTTATTTCTTTTGAAAAGTGACTTAATAGTACTTCCTTCACTTCCTGAATTGAAGTATCTTCCTGAATAGAAAAATGTAATTGTTCTAACCATTCATTAAAAATCGAATGCTTTCTCGTACATAAATAATTAATGAGACCTGGATTTTCATTTAGAAGAGCATCAACTAAAACTTCACAATTCCCTTCAACAACGTGAACATTTAAATTACTCTCTACAAGATCCATTACATAGTCTACTACGCCGATGCTATCGCTTCCTTTCTCACAAAGGTCTCCATTAATAATTAAATAATCTTCATTCTTAAAGTTAACTTTATGTAGTAATTCTTTTAAAAGGTTCAATTCTCCATGAATATCAGACATTATGATAACTCTAGCATTATTAGGGATAGATAGTTTCTTTATTTTCTCCAAGTATAAACGCTCCAATCATTTTCTTTATTTATACAAAATAAATTATAAACCTTTCTAAATGAAATAGGTTCTATATTATGTCATATAGAACCTATCTTTCTTTATAATTTTTTATGAAAAGAATAACTTACCTTATCATACCCTTCCCTTTCATAAAAACGATGAGCATCAATTCTAGGAAACGCTGATGTTAAGTCGATAGACTCACATCCATTTTCCTTTCCCCAGTTCTCTATATAAGAAAGTAATACATTCCCATATCCTTTTGAACGATGTGCTTCTGCTGTTACAAGGTCATATACGAAAACGTGCTTCTTATTATAAAAGTTCGTACAAATTGCTACACCGGCAAGGCCAACAACTTCATCATCTTCATTACGTAACGAAAATAGTTTATAATTTTCTTCTTTCATTTTTCGAAATAAAAAGCCTGCTTCCTCTTCGGAAAGCTGTGTTCGTAATTGCTGTAAAATAGGTAATACTTCATGTAATTGTGCTTCTGTTACTACTTCTTTAACATTCATTTGAACTCTCCCCTAACAATTTGTATAATTTTCTAAATGTTATATCATTATTATAGGGAGTATCTGCCCTTCACTTAAGTGACAGTTTAATTATTTTTTATAAGGCCAGTTTTAAAGGAGAGTTCTTACTATGGATTTTACTATCCCATTGCAATTAGAAAGCAATACACCTATTTACTTACAAATTTACGAATTTATAAAATATGAAATTATACAGGGAACTATTTCTGTTGGTACACGTCTTCCCTCACATAGAAACTTAGCGTCACAACTTAATATTAGCCGCATTACTGTTGAATCAGCTTATCAACAATTATTAGCTGAAGGTTATGTAGAAAGTAAACCGAAGCGTGGTATTTTTGTTGCAAATGTCGATATTGACGTTATCCCGAATAAAAAATTAAATATGGCAAAGGAAAAGAGCAATTTAATAGAAGATCCGTTTGAATATGATTGTAGCCAAGGTCTTATTGATCAAACTGCTTTTCCGATTACAAACTGGAAAAGAGCGTTACAAGAAGCAATACTAAAGTACGAAAATGCGTTATTTGCTAAAGAAGACCCACAAGGTGAGTTCGTTCTTCGAGAACATATTTCAACATATTTATATCATGCGCGCGGTGTATATTCTTCACCTGATCAAATTGTGATTGGTGCCGGAACACAGCCACTTCTTTGGCTACTAATTCAACTGCTTGGTCCTACAAAAGAGTACGGCATTGAAAACCCTGGATTTCACCGTATACATGCAATTGTTAAAAGCTGCAATCAACAAATTCATCCCATTCCATTAGACGAAAAAGGGATTCGTATTTCTAACTTATACAATACAAATTCCAATGTCGCATACGTTACGCCATCACATCAATTTCCGCTTGGAATGATTATGCCTTTATCTAGAAGATTGAAATTGTTAAAATGGGCCAATGATCGCGATGGATATATTATTGAAGATGACTATGATGGGGAGTTCCGTTACGCAGGTAAACCAATTCCGTCTTTACAAAGTCTTGACTCAAATGAACGTGTTATTTATATGGGGACTTTCTCAAAATCTTTTTTACCTTCTTTACGAATGGGATATGTTGTTTTACCACCGCATCTTTTAAAAACGTATGAAGCGTTGCAAGGTATTTTTAAACAAACAGTCTCTACCACACAACAACTTGCTTTCGCTAATTTTATACAAAGTGGAAATTGGGAACGTCATATTAACCGCAGTCGTACGTTGTATAAAAGAAAACATCATACATTAGTAAAATTCATTGTGAAAGAAATGGGTACTAATGTTCAAATTCTTGGTGAACAATCAGGTCTTCATATTGTTCTACGTATCCATAACAATATGAATGAACAAGAACTTATTGAATCAGCTAAGAAACAAAGTATTAAGTTATATCCACTTTCTCCCTATGATTTTGTAAATGATTTACGCAAAGAATCTTACGTATTACTCGGTTTCGGTAGTATTCCCGAAAATAAAATTGAAACGGTAGTAAACTTATTGAATGAAGCTTGGTTTCCTAGTTAAAAGAGAATTTGCTAACGCTGAGTTTAACTCGTAATACAATAACAATTCAACAAAACAAAAAAGAAGATTGTCCAAAATAGCTTTTTGGTCAATCTTCTTTTAGTTAATCACCTGATCGAGCGGTCCTTCCCGGACGCTTAACACCAGTTGTTTCTGTTGAATAAGAAGCTTCAATTATAGCAGTTGGATCTACAGAGAGAACGAGATCTTTCATTTTCGGATAAATGAAACGGTTTGTAATACAATAAATGATTCTCTTATGCTCTCCTAAAAAACCGCCTTCTCCATGTAGATACGTAACGGATAATTGCAATTCTTTCATAAGTAGATCGCCTATTTCTTTATTCTTACCAGAAATAATCATGACGCTCTTTCCTTGATTAATGCCATCTAATATGAAATCAATCATCTTCGTAACAATATAGAAAATTGCTAATGAGAACATCGCTTGTTCGATTGAAAATAAAATGGCCACAAAAATGAAAATAACTGCATTTACAGCAAGTAAAAATGTGCTAATTGGTACCTTAAAGTGTTTGTTCATCCAAACTGCTAACATTTCTGAGCCATCTATTGCTCCGCCCATTTTCACTACAATCCCTACACCAATTCCAAACAGTACGCCACCATAAAGTACAATTAATAGTTCAGAAGTTGTAATCGCTGGAAATGGTTTTAAATAAATCAATCCGAGTGTTGTAACGACATTCGCATACGATGTACGTATAAAAAACTTCTTCCCCATTACTTTTGCAGTAAATAGTAAAATAGGAATATTAAGTCCTAAAAACACGCCATACAGCGGTAATCCTGCAACTTTATTTGCCATAATAGCAATAGCCGTTACCCCGCCATCTACTAGTCCATTAGGCGCTAAAATAAGCTCTAGTGAACCCGCTACAATAATGGAGCCAATTGTTAATAATACGTATTCAAATACTCTTTTCATTCATTACCCCCAAAACTTATATATTTTCTTAGTATTATTTTAACGTAATCTTACTACTAATACAAAGATATCAGTCTATATACACAGAAGTTTCACCTTTACAGTGATTTTTATGTAATTGATTTAAAGCCTAATAGAAGAAACACACTTACATATTACAATAAGTGTGTTTTAAGCGTTTATTCTGCTATTTGCGAGCAGTAGACTCCCGTTTCAAATTTCAGCTGAAACAAAGAGTCGGCTACCCAAAAACGCCCGATTCGTGTGAGCTAACAATCAGTTGTAGATGAACAAAGTCCACACTGATTAAAGTTTCACTTTATTTAAGCTTTAAATATGAATTCATTTTCATTTTAAATATTTCATCAACTGCTCTCTCATACCCACCACTATTTCGAAGTGACTTTCCAACTTTACGACTATTTTCCTTAAACGTTACATCATCCATTACTTCCTTTACAGTCTCACGTAACAATTCAGAAGTTAATTCTTTACGATTAAGCCTTATTCCAGCCCCTACTTCAGTCACTCGTTTCGCAACTAAAGGCTGATCTCCTGTTACCGGAATTACAACTAACGGGACACCGTAATATAACGCTTCACTCGAGCTGTTCATACCACCATGTGTCACGAATACATCAGCATGCTGTAATACTTCTAATTGCGGCACATAATTATACAACTTAAAGTTATTCGGAATATTTTCAAATTGACTTATATTTATTTTCTTACCAACAACTAATATGACTTTCGCTTCTACATCTTTAAACGCTTCAAAACATTTTTCATACAGGGCAGGTTGTTCATTAAAAACTGTTCCCATAGAAATAAAAATCACTTTTTCATCTTTTAAATCTTTAATAGGAAAACTGTTCACTTCTTTTCGAGTAGCAATTGATGGACCGACAAATTTATACGATTCATCAAATACATCCGAATGTGGCTGATATTCTTTTGAAGTGTATACAATCGTAATATCGCCAGGGTGATTCATAATATCATACAAACTATTACATTTCATTCCATACTGCTCTTTCCATCTTTCCATTCCCACTACACAAGATTGGTATAATGGATTGGTCTCATCTATTGGGCTCGATTCTTGCTCATCATTAAAAGTAATGTACTGATTAAAAGCAAAGGTTGTACAAGAAGAAACGCTTCGCAACCGTAGAATATTCGCTATAATACGTCCAACCGGAAAATGATTATCGTATATTAAGTAATCGTACTTTTCTCCTTTTGTTTCTTCTACAATTTTAGTAACAATACGTTCTGATGCTTCAATCATATGGGACAGCATCGTCAAAGGACTACCACCCTCATTAACTCGTTCCATAATATTAATTTGCGAAAGAAAATTCTCAAATGATCGAAATTCAGCGCCTGTTGCTTCAACCTTGTTTTTGTAATCTTCAATACAATATGATACAACTGTTTCCCCACGTCGAATTAACTCATTAACAACTGCTATCGTCGGATTAATATGACCTTCTCCAGGGAAATTTATTACGAGTACGTTCGCCATACCATTCTCTCCTTTCGATTCAACACACATTATTTAATACTTAATCATGTTAATTAATTTAAATCTATTATATAGGAATCTATTCTCCTTCTTCCTATCTTTCTCTTCATTTTATTATTGAGAAATATTGTCTAAAGCCTGCACTATTACGAGTACAGAACCTTATAAATAGACACTTCATTCCCCTTTTACTTTTCATATCCCGTATCATACGAACTTTACATTCGAGCATTTTTCACGTTTATCATTCGAAAACATTATTTTGATAATTCATACAAAACTAGAAAAATATAATTTCCATGCTGATTTCTCACTATAAATTTATGTATGCTCTATATTTTCCCCTATCATGATCCACGGGGTACATATTCTGTTATATAATAAATTTATAGAATTTACAGAAAAAATGAGGGGATTTCATGTTACAACAACTATTCACTTCACCTATTCTATCCATCCGAGCTTTACATCCAGGCTATGAAGATCATGCAAGTGACGTTTTTCTCATTCAAACAGCAGATGCAGAAGTTATCGTTCGTTCTTCTAAAATGAATGAAGAGCCAAATAATGATTTTTGGTGGGGATGCAAAAATCTTTTTGGAATTGATCCAAGGAACGTACATCATTTAGAAACGGTACATGCATTGCTGCAAAAACATACAAATCTTCCTATCCCAACAATTTTAGAAAAACATATTTTAGATGGCCGAGAATTCATTGTGGCTGAAAAATTAGTAGGTAATACAGTTCAATCTTTTATTGGGCAACCAGATTCTATTTTATTCAGCCTAGGAAAAGGACTAGCACAAATACATAAGTATACAGCCCATTTCGTAGGAAATCCGTCACGTACACTCCAAGTTCCACTAGCGGAATTCCAGCCACACATTTTAAAAGTGAGTAAAGAACTTGTGAATAGGTTTTATTTCGATAACGAGAGCATATATAACGCATTTCATACTTTTGAGTCACAACTTTCTACCTTACCAATACCAAAGGAATCTACACTCGTCTTAATTGATATGGATCCTACTCAGTTTTTATCAGATGGTATAACTATTACTGGTTTAGTAGATACAGAAGCTTATGCAGTTGCCCCGCGAGAGTTTGATTTTATCGGATTAGAATATGTACTTTCAGAAAAAGAGGCTCATGCCTTTAAAAGTGGTTACGAAACAATTATGTCTATTCCTCATCTTGAGGAATGTAGACAGCCTTATCGTTATTTGTACCGACTGTTATCTGTTCAAGGTAGTGTGGAATTAAAGAAATGGCTAAGTTACCCATCCTATTTTTAAAAACGATTGCGAGGGATTATGAAATGAACATTAAAAAAAAGAATTCTTTAACAGCAAACGAAATTCAGCAAATGAAAGATTTAGCTCATATTTGCGGACAATACGATCAAATTGATTACTCATCAGATTTACATGTTAACTTTTTAACTGCTCGTAATAAAAAAGAAATCAATGATTTTCTATTTTTTGATGATACCCAATTAATTGGTGCATTAAGTATGTACGACTTTGAAAGACCGACTAAACTGGAGTTAATAGGATTCGTGCACCCAAACTATAGAAAACAACATATAGGCACTACCCTTTTACAAACTGCCATGAACGAAATACAAAAAAGAGACATAGACGAAGCTCTTCTCATCATTAACGGAGATTCCTCATCTGGGAAAGCATTTGCAAATCAAATGAAATTACCTTATCTATACAGCGAGTATAATATGACGTGTAAATCAAATAAAAAACGAGAAACAATGAAGAATACTATTAAACTTTCCATCGCATCTTCAGAATTACTTCCTGATCTCATAGAAATCTCTAGTAAAGCTTTCGGGGATTCTGTAGCAAATACATCCACATGGTTACAAAAAATGATGAAGTCACCTTCTCATCAAGTTTACGTTGCTCTTATGAATGAAAAATCAATTGGAACGATTACAGTTACTCACCAAGAGCGATCTACTACACTCTCAGGCTTCGCAGTCCATCCTTCTTATCAAGGTAAAGGATATGGTAAAGATATTCTAAGTTATATGGTACATACACTCATTACAGAAGGAGTTTCAACGATTGAATTAGACGTCGAAACGAAAAATAACAATGCTTTACAGTTATATACACATTGTGGCTTTGAAATTATAATGAAGCATAATTATTATGACTTGTTCAAAAAACATCAATAGCCCAATTTTCATTTACGAAAAGTAAAGAAAAAACTGAATCATATCGATTCAGTTTTTTCTTAATATATTTACAACCGCAGTCGTTTCATTATGTTCTTTATAAACACGAGGAATTCTTCTGTCTAACATACATGTAACTTCATAATTAATTGTGCCTAACATATCCGCTACTTCTTCTACAGCAATTTCTTCTTCACCTTGTTTGCCGTAAAATACCACGTCGTCCCCTACTTGTACTGGCATCGCTTTTGTAACGTCCAGCATAAGCTGATCCATACAAACACGACCAATAACCGGCACTCGAACTCCATTAATTAATGCATACCCTTTATTAGATAACTGGCGATTATAGCCATCAGCATAACCAATCGGCACAGTCGCAATCCACTCTTCACCCGTTGTTACATACGTATTTCCATAACTAACACCACGATTTTTCGTCGCATGTTTAACATGAGCTACTTTTGATTTTAATGACAATGCAGGCTGTAAGGAAACGACTGTATGATCCACTTCTTTCGAAGGATACATGCCGTAAACTCCAATACCAACGCGAACCATATTTTGAAATGTATTGCTTAGTTCCATTGACCCTGCACTATTTGAACTATGAATGTATGGTATTTGCATCCCTAATTCATTTGCTGTATTTACAGCTTTCTCAAATAAACTTGTTTGCATATTCGTATACGATTTATCAATTTCATCTGCCGTAGAGTAATGTGTAAACATCCCTACTACCTCTACATACTCCATACGGTTTAATTCTTCTAAAAATGGTTTAACTTCTTCTTCTTGCAAACCGATACGGCTCATTCCTGTATCGATTTTCACTTGAATACGTGCTTTATTTTGAAGACGTTGTGCAATTTCATTTATGCCTTGTAAATCTTCTATTCTATAGACTGTCATCATAACGTCATATTGAATTGCGGATTCCGCAGCTGCAACTGATGTATAACCCAATATTAAGATTGGTACAGTGATTCCAGCTTCTCTTAATTCGATCGCTTCATCGACAAATGCAACTGCAAGCTGGTTCACCCCTGCTTCAATCGCAGCTTTCGCAACTTCAACTGCCCCATGGCCATACCCATTCGCTTTTACAGCAGCCATCATTGCAATATTTTCATCGTTTACATGTTTTTTAAATTCTTTTACATTATGTTTTACAGCATTTAAGTCAACTTCAACAATTGTATCTCTTCCATATTTCAAACTCATTGGTCTAACTCCTAACTCAATAATTGCATTCCATTCTATTTCACGTTTCATATGACCTTTTACAATATAATACGTTTCACTATGCTAGTCAAACTACTAGAATTTTCGGAATTTTAAGTATGATATAATACCCTTAAGAATTTATTATATATGGAGATGAGGAGAATTACAATGTTTGTACAATCTGCGTTGCATCAACTAAAAGTTGCTGTTGATACTTCTATCCAAATACTGAATCAATATAATGAAAGTGATTTGAAAATAACACCGATTGAATCAAAGCGGTCATTATTTGAAATGTGTACACATCTTTCCCTTATTTGCCATGCTGATTTACTCATCTTAAATGGTATTTCGGAAAAAGAGTTACATACCTTTTATATAGAACAAACACCCGAAACAATTGCTCAAATGCAACAAATGATGATACAAGGGTACGATTTACTTTCTAAAACTTTTTTATCCTATTCCAATGAAGAATTAGCGGAAATTATGACTGCTTATTGGGATATTGCTTATTCTCGATTCGAATGGTTACTTGAAATCGTCGCTCACTTTTATCATCATCGCAGTCAAATTCACATTTTACTAGTTGAGCATGTTAAAGATCCTTGCATTCCTTTATTTGAATGAAAAGAGTGGAAACAAAGCCAATAAAGAGTATGACTCCTAATAAAATAAACGTCTGAGCATAGTTCCCTATTTTCATAAGATAAATAGAAATAATAGGTCCTATACTAGTTCCTAAAAATAAAACGAAAGTATAAATAGAAACCGCTATTCCCCTTGCTCTCCCTCCTAATTGGCCGACAAGAGAAACTAAAGATGGAACCGATATAGCAATACCTATTACGAAGCAGACGCTCATCATTACAAGTAACGGCAGTGTCGAAATAAATCCCATTGAACTTAGACTAAAAATAGCAACTAACAATCCTCCTTGAAGAACTTTCTTTACTTCGAACCTCTGTGTTAAACGACCTGCAAGTGGTGATAGTAACATACCAAATAACCCTGCTAGGCGAAAATATAGAATTTGTTCTGCTGTTAAATTGTAAGTAGAAGAGCTCAAATAATTCCCTAAAACAGTATACATATTAACAAAAGCCATTAATAAAACAAACGCAACCATATAGCTCCATACTAAGCTTTTATGTGTAAAAACTTTCCCCATCTGTTTCATTGGCCCAAAAATATCCGTATAAGCTTGAGACGTTTCCCCTTTCGGAAGAGAATAATGAACCCATACAGCAGTAATGATATAGACAAAGCTAAGAAGAAAGAACACCATATGCCATCCAAAATGCTGACTAACAGCAGTACTTATTACCTGCCCTGCAATTCCAGCTACTAAAAAACCGGTACTAACAAACCCTATCGTTGTAACTTTTTTCTCTACTGGAAACATTTCTACAACGTAAGCTAACGCCACTGGAGAAAATGTAGCTGCTGCTATTCCCTGTAACCCTCGAAGAATAATAAGCCAAAATAAGCTATCCACAAACCCTAAGAAAAAAGAAACAATCGACAGTGCAAGCAATCCAATAAAAATCACTTTTTTTCGCCCATATTTATCAGAGATTGCCCCAAATAACAAACAACCTATAGCAAAACCTACCGAAAATATACTGCCTGTAGCCGCAGATTGCGCTAATGAAACCTTAAAAATGTCTGAAAATAGAGCGATTAAAGGAATCGTCACATATAGGCTGGACATAACTACCATACCTGCCCAACATAACACCGCTGTCATTACTGTATAATTCCTCCCACTATTTACTTCTTTTGATATTTCCATCATAAAATCTCCCCCTTACATTGATTTTCCTCATCGATTGAAAACTTATAAAGTAAATGACTCAAAATAAAATCCCTTCAACACTCACTTAATTCGTTTACGTTAAAAAATACATTATCGCCCTTTTAAATTAGTTAAACATATAATAAGGTAGGCTAATTATATGTTTAACTAAAAAAGTTGACTCTCACAATCAACTTATTTACCTACCTTCCCCTAATTTCATCTGCATAATTACTTGCATTTTATTTAATAGCTTCTCTAACACTTGACGCTCTTCTTGATTAAAGTCATTAACTAACGAAGCGCAAGATGACCAAAAAGTCGGTAAAGAATGTGTAACTAGTTCTTTTCCTTTCGGAGTAATTTTCACCTTTAATCTTCTTCGATCTTCAGAATGATGGAACCTTACGATTAACTCTCGTTTCTCCATCCAATCTAATAAGCCGGTGACAGAAGCACGTGTAATCCCTAATCGACTCGCTATATCCGACGGACTCATGTTCACTTCTTCTCCATTCGATTCCATTTCACGCAAAATAAATAACAATAAAAAATCTAATTTGCTTTCCGAAATACCAAGCGGAGCTAAATCTACGTCAACAGCATCAAGAACATTATCAGACGTCCATAACATTAACAAACCAAGTTTTGCTGCGATTGGATCTGTTTCCTCTGATGCTGTCTTTTTTATTAACTCTGCATATGGATTAATCCCTAAAGGAAGAGCACCTTTTTTTGAATCCATTCATTTTCACCCTCCTTCCCTCTATTTAATTAGCTTACCTAACTACTTTTATATTATACTCATTTCCTTCCTTTTATTGCAAGAGTATTGTTAGAAAAAAATTCTATTATGAAAACAGGATTTTTTTCACTGACTAATTATTTTTTCAAATGATCCTAAACTCTTTTAAAGCAAACGAAATGCCACCTTCACTTGATTTCTTTGTAACGAAATCAGCTTTTGTTTTTAACTCTTCTCCACCATTCCCCATCGCAATTCCTAAACCTACATACTGTAACATTTCAATATCATTTCCACCATCTCCGAATGCCATTGCTTCTGACTTACAAATATTTAAATGTTCCAATACCTTTTGGATTGCAGTTAGCTTCGATACTTTATTATCTTCCAGCACATTCATAACATAACCATGAAAACGTTCAAACGTAAGCATTGGATATCTTTCAAAAAATTTTTGAGCTTCCATTTCATCAGCATACAGACATATACAATACATCTCTTCTGATAAGTTTCTAACTTTATCAGGATACCGCTCTAAATTTAAAGTTTCGTTTAATGCTCGTATTACACGTTCATCTTTTGAGGCTATACCATTCATAGAAAATTCTTCTGTAAAGTAAGAAAGACTATGACCATGTAATTCAGCGAAATTTGAAATATCATGAACAATTTCACTTGAAAGTATCGATTTATGAATAACTTCTTCCTTACACTTTATATGTCCACCATTTGCAGAAATAAATGTGTCTATGCCTAGTTCTTTAAATTGTGAGCATAAACTATATGGTCTCCCTGTTGTAACAACTACGTGAATCCCTTTATCTATTAACCTTCTTATCGCTTCTTTTGTACTTTCGTGCATACTTCTATCAATCTCACTTAAAAGCGTACCGTCAACATCGAAAAATACGACTTTGTACATAAATTTTTACATCCCGTCCAAATGATTCGTATCATTAATGAAATGTACCGTTTTTTGTTCACCATCAATTTCAATTAAACTTATTCCCGTATCTCCTATTTTAAAGTAATAATCCATTGAAATTGGCATTTGGAAAAATGCTCGTAATAGACTATTTATTACACCACCGTGTGCAACAATTGCTATCCGATCATATGTATTCTCTGTCACGATTTTAGAAAAGATTCCTTCTATTCTCATTCTAAATTCAATAAATGATTCTCCATTTTCAAAACGGTCATGAAGAAACTTTGGCTCAGGATATTTTTTCGCTTCTTCAAAAGATAAGCCGGCTTGCACCCCATTATTAAACTCCATTAATTCCTCTTCTAATTGAATTGGACAACCAATTGCTTCCGCTAATGTTTCACCAGTTTCACGGGCACGTTTTAATGTACTTGCCCAAATGAAATCTGGTGGAAAGTCAGCCTTCACTTTCTGTACAAGTCTTTGTACTTGCTGTCTTCCCTTTTCTGTTAATTCAAAATCAGCTCTTCCTTCATGTACATTCAGGATGTCCGCTTCGGATTCTCCGTGTCGTATTAATAGTATTTGCATTCGTTCCCCCACTCCCCGATTTAATATTCACAAAATTACATTATATCATATTTTTAACTTTTCATAATAAAAAAGGAACGGTCTCCCGTCCCTCACCCATTTACCTTCTCCGCATCATTCCAATAATACTTACTAAGTGCTTCCGTTAATACATCAATTGTGTTATATAATTCATCTAACGTATTATCCACACCACCAACTTCAATTAACATCGCGTTTTTAGATAAATCTTGGTTATAAACGCCGTTTCCATCTTTTTTATACTTCGGAAAAATCCCTCTACTTAATCCGTAATAGTTTTCATCTAAATAACTATTGATTGCTCTTGCAATTTTTTCGTTTTCAGTACGTCCTTCATTTTCCATCCCAATTATAAAATATAATCTTGCATACGATTTCCCGTTAATTACTTTTGTAGTTACTTTCTTGCGCTGATCATCACGGTGTATATCAATTGGAAACGCAATTTTATTATTTTGTGCTAATGCTTCCTTTACATATCCATGAGATGCTGTATACGATTGATACCATTTCCATTTTTTACTTGCCAGTAAATCACCCATATTCGTTTTATCATGAACTACTGGAATTCCTTGCTCTTCAAGTTGCTCCTTCATACGTTTTCCTAATAAGGACACATTTACATCTGGACTCGATGGATCGGTAGCTCCTGGTAATAAAGGAAAGAAGGATTCCCAACTATGTGTATGGTAAATGTATACTGCATTTTCACCTTTTTTCGTTCCGTTCTTTTTCTGCACCGGATTATTCTTTTCTGCTTCTGTAACTTTATCTTTTGCTACCTCTCGCTCTTTCGTTACTTCTTCAATCGGTACACTAGATTCATTCGGGATATTCGTAAAGTTTGTCCCTTCCCCAGCTACGATAATGTTAGAGTAATACTTTGACATACCAGGTACTTCTTTACCGACAAATGTTCTTAAATCTTTAATTTTCAAATCTGTCGCAATAGAGAACATTAAATTCCCAACAGACTCCCGTTTATTCTGCTTAAAATAATCAAATCCATAATAGTGATTCTCACTTTCTATCATTTGAACAAAACCTTGCATAGACACTTTTCCAAACCATTGATTCGCATAACTTGATTTCATTGTATGTAAAAGCGACGTCAAAATTGACGCGATAATTATTACTATTAGCGCATATAAAAAAAGTAACGAGATTAGTTTTTTCCCATGTATACGAGTTGCATACTTTTTCACTGTATCACCTTCTTTATACATGGATATGTACAAGCCTTTCGTAATATACGCACAAAAAAGAGAAATGGCATCCCATTCCTCTTCCTCACTCTTATTGTTCTTTACCTGTATCATTTGAAGGCAATTTCTTCGCTTGTTTTTCTTTAAAGATTTCTCCGATTGCCCCAAGAGTACCAAGTGTTTCAATTGCATTAGATGGAATAAAGACTTTATTTGCTGGTCCTTTTGCAACCTCAATCAATGATTCAAATGATTTATAAGCAAGTACGCGTTCATCTAAATCTGCTGCACGAAGTAATTCAATTCGGTTTTGTTCTGCTTTTGCGATTTCTTCAATTGCTCTTGCTTCCCCTTGCGCTTCTAATTCTTTCGCTTCTTTTAAACCTTCAGCTTCTCGAATACGTGCTTCTTTATCCCCTTCAGCCATCAAGATTTTACTTTGTTTTTCCCCTTCCGCACGAAGAACTTTATCTTGTTTTGCTGCTTCAGCTTCTAAAATAATCGCACGTTTATTACGTTCTGCTTTCATTTGTTTTTCCATCGATGCTTGCACATCTTTTGGCGGGTTAATGTCTACTACTTCAACACGCTCAATACGAACGCCCCATTTTTCTGTTGCTTCATCAAGCGCTAAGCGAATTTCTGTTGAAATTTTTTCACGACCAGATAACGTTTCATCAAGTTCCATTTTACCGATAATTTGACGCATCGTTGCAGAAGTAATGTTACGAACACCATATTCATAGTTTGAGATACCATATGTCGCAAGTTCAGGTTCGACAATTTGATAGAAAATAATTGTATCAATTTCTACTTGTACGTTATCTTTCGTAATTACCTTTTGTGGTGGTACATTCGTTTGTTGAATACGTAAGTCGTGATATACACGAACGCGATCTACAATTGGGATTAATATATTTAATCCTGGGTGCATAATACGCTGAAACTTACCAAATCTTTCAACAACCCCAACTTTTTGCTGAGGAATAATTTTAATTGTTAATGCGATAAATGTAACTACAATTAGCGCGAATATAATCGTTAACGTTAATGCTATCATATTTATTCACTCTCCTTTTTTACTTGTAATATAGTACTATGCCTCTTTATAACAACGACTTTTTCTCCAGTGTCAATCGGAACATCTGCAATAGCTGTCCAAGTATCTCCATCCACCTTCACAATACCGTTCGTTTCATTTGTAATCGCTTGCACAACAATTCCTTTTTTACCGACAAGCATATCTACTGTATCCGTAAAACCTTTTGCTTCTCGAAAGTTTTTTGAAATTCTTTTCGTAAAGAATGTCAATGTTAAACTTACAATCGCACCAACAGTAACTTGTAACAATAGTGCATCCGGAGCAAATAAAGCAATAAGACCTCCGACAACAGCTCCAATTCCGAGCCAAAGCATATAAAACGTTATCGACAACATTTCCGCGATAAATAAAATACCCGCTATAATAAACCAAATCACCCAACCAGCCATATGCAACCCTCACTTTCTTTCTCATTTTCTATATGTATATGAAGAAAAGAATGGTTTATCCGCCCTTTCTCATACTTGGGCGTTTACTGCAAGCTATCGTACATATTCGCTGTTACAATAAGTATTAATAAAATACTATATCAATATATTCTTCATTATACATGAAAATTCCTTTCAAAAAATGACAAAAAATTTAATTCTTTTAAAATTATTTTTTTCAGTTTATAATAATTCTAACTCGAATTTGTATTTTTTTGGAAGGTGATATCCTTAATGTGGAATCATTCAATATCATACTATTTAGGATCAAAAATCTGTATTACTCTTGCTGACATCGTTTACATAATGATAATTACAACTCATATCTATATATCAACTAAATCAGCTACTATTACTGCCCTTTTTCCATTATTACAAGTTATCACAAATTTGATCGCAAACATATCTGCACCACTTATAATGAATCGTTTTTCATCTTATTCAGTACTTTTTATATTACAATGGACAAAAACTGCCCTATTCATTTTATTAACGCTATTATTTCCGGTCCTTTCCAAAAACATTGTAACTCTATTAACTTTCATTTTTTTCATTTCTTTATGTAGTGGGTGGAGTGCTCCATTACTGTACAGTATTGTTCCACGCCTAACACCAAAAGAAAGATTAGTAAAAGTAAATAGTATCTTTTCCTTTTCATCACAAATTGTACAAGCGGCAGCTTATTCATTTACAAGTATTATCGTTCTGCTCATTGGCGCTACTTCTACATTCATGATTAATATTATTTTAATGATTTTCGGATGTATTGCATTGCATATTTCATTACATTCCATCCATACCGAACGAGTAACAGAGCCTTCTTCTTCAAAAAACACAGCTTTATTTGAAGGCTGGAAACTATTATTTCATCATCCTTCTTTGCGCACAGTTACATTAATGGACTTAATTGAAACTTTCGCAGGGACGATATGGATTGGCGCTATTACGATGGCATATGTAACGACTGTTCTGCATAAAGGAGAAGAATGGTGGGGTTATATTAACACAAGTTATTATGTAGGCACGTTAATTGGTGGTCTATTAGCGTGGAAAATAAGTACATATATTCAAAAAAATTTAATACGCTCCATGGCGATAGGATCACTTATATTTAGTATTCTTACATTTTTATATGGTATAACAAGCAGTGGATTTATTGCGCTTTTCCTATGTGTTCTAATGGGACCATGTTATCAAATTAGAGATATTTCTCAAACGACGGTTTTACAATCTAGTGTCGCCCCTTCTCTATTATCGAAAATGTATACAGCACACGGCGCCCTTCTTTCAACAGCTTCTGGTCTTTCTATGCTTAGCGTTGGCATTATTACTGATATGTTCGGTGTTCGTACGATTTATATGATTGCTTCTTTTCTTATTTTATGTTCTGCCTTTTTATCTTTTAGCCTATTAAAATATCATAAGACAGAGCAGAAAGATATTTCACTTTAATCAATAAATCAAAAAGGACAGGAAATTCCTGTCCTTTTGTACATTCTATTCATGACAAGTTGGGAATTTCTCTATGCTTTGTCGCTTGTTCAAAAGCGTACGCTAGTTTAATTAATATTCCTTCACGAAAAGCAGTACTTGCAATCGTAATTCCAAAAGGTCTCCCGTTTTCCATATACCCTGCTGGTATTGCTATAGACGGATAACCTGCTTTCGCACATATAGTAGAGCCTATATAAGACGGAAATAGTATCGCATCAAGATTATATTTTTCCAATGCAAAATCAATACCTTGTTTTTGCGAAAAGTATATATCTTCTAATCTTGCATGTAAATATTCTGGATTTCTTAATGTATTAGGATAATCTTTTCTTCCCTCCAACTTAGTTTGTCCATATTTTAAAGCTCTTTCTGCTATGTTTTTATTAAACGCCATTAATTCTGAAATAGAATGTACGGGAATAGTAGAAGGTAATTTTGAAAGATAGTTATCTAAACTATGCTTCAGCTCATAAAGCGGAACTCCCCAGCTCCATTCTCTATGAAAGGAAGGAATATCAATATTTTCTACTACTGTCGCTCCCTCACTACGTAATACTTGGATCGTGTCCTCAAACAAATTTTCATCATACTCACCATTTTCGTAATAATCTTTTGGAGCATTACTATAAACACCAATCTTCGCTCCCTTTAAACCATTAACATCAAGATAAGATGTATAATCTTCATATGCCATACCTTCACTTTTATGAGTAGCTACATCTTTCTCATCCACTCCAGTTAAACTCCCTAGTAAAATAGCGGCATCTGTTACTGTTCTAGCAAATGGTCCCGCTGTATCTTGTGAATAAGTGAACGGAATAATTCCTCTACGACTAATTAGACCGACAGTCGGTTTAATGCCTACTACAGAGCTTTGAACAGCTGGACTCAAAATAGAGGCATCCGTTTCTGTCCCAACAGATAATACTGTAAAATTAGCGGCAACTGCTATTGCGGCCCCTGTACTAGAGCCACCAACAAACATATCATCCGTGCCCGTTCCATATGGATTGATTGTTTGACCACCTCTTGCACTATATCCAGCCCACATTTCAAAAGACATTGCATTTGCTAACTCTGTCATATTCGTTTTACCTATTATCACCGCTCCTGCCTCTCGCAGTTTTGTAACGAGAAATGCATCTTCGCTACTTATATTTTGTTCTAGGGCAATCGTACCTGCACTTGTATGCATGGAATCATTCGTTTCAATATTGTCCTTTAGCAAAACAGGTATACCATGCAATGGTCCCCTTACACCTTTTATCTTCCTTTCATAATCTAACGCTTCTGCAATAAAAATAGCATCCGGGTTTATTTCTAAAATAGAATTAATTTTCGGTCCACCTTGATCATATTGTGCAATTCTATAAAGATAATATATAACTAATTCTTTGGAAGATAACGTCCCTTCTTCCATTGCGGTCTGTATATCATGAATTGTTAATTCTTTTTTTAATACTGGATTAAACTGAATTTCCATTTATATTCTCCTTTATATCCCTTTTAGTTTTTACGAATACTTCTTACTTTTTCATTTTTTCACCTCATCCTATTCCAAATTAATATCCCTTTAAAAAGTTTCAACTTACTTTTTAATACACCTTTAATTTCCCGAAAAATAAAAAGAGCCTGAAACGATTCATCCTTCGCTTCAAACTCTTTTTATTACTGTGCATATACCACATCTAACAAATGTAAAAACTCTCCCTGTTTTCCTGCTAATTCAGGGCATTTTGCAATATCAATCCATTCGTAGCAAAATACTAAACCTTCATCTTCCTCACCGGCACTTACTATATGTTCCCAAGTATCTTTTACATTCGTTAGTAACGTTACGTGGAAAAAGTGGCGTTTTTGATATTCCTGTTTTTCCTTCACGTGTATGATGTAATCTGCTAGGAAACGCTCTATACATAAATGACGTAATCCAGATTCTTCTTGTACTTCACGTAAAACTGCTGCTTCTAACGTTTCTCCTTCATCAACTGTTCCCCCTGGCACTTGGATACCAGCTTCAGGTATATCACGATGTTTAAAAACAAGTAATTGCTTCATCCCTTCTTTTTCTCTTGTAATATATGCATGTACTTTTTTCTTATATAACATCGTCATTATATTTCTCTCCCCTCAATTGTTCACTCTGTTACTTCTTCAAGCGTCAGTTGATTTTCATATAAATATGTAGCTTGTGGATTTCCCACATACCTTACGTGCCATGGTTCAAACCGATAGCCCGTAATTGATTCTTTTTCTTTTGTATATCGAATCACAAAACCAAATTTATGGGCATTTTCAGAAAGCCACTGCCCCTCTTTCGTCTCCCCAAAAACTGTCTCTAACTGAAATTTAGCAGATTGCGATGTAATATCCATAGCTAGTCCAGTTTGATGTTCACTCGTACCAGGAATCGCGCTAGACATCGCAGTTTTCGCTTCTCCATCTTGTTTTTTATACATCGTATTTAATGCCTTTTGTCGATCAAAAGATCTAAATCCAGAGACTGCAAAAAGGAAAATACGCTCTTTATCAGCTTGTTGAAACATGTCCTCAAGCGCACTAGCTGCCTCTTTCCTCATTTTTTTCTTTTCTTGATCACCTTCACTAGAGTAACGTACTTTCGGAATAACTAAATCTGGCGGTCTATACCCATCTGGTAAACGCCTACTTTTATTCACAAGTACAAGCGTCGAATTTGGATTACTAATTACCGCAATATCCCCATCCATATTCGCAATCGTTTCTTTCGCTTTCGGAAATATGTTATTTACATTCACTTCCTGTGCCTGCTTATCCTTATACATTTTATAATTGATTCCTGCTACTCCAACAATGAGTATCGCCGCTACGATACCAAGTAGTGTCCATCTTTTTTTCATATAACGACCTCTTATTTTAATAATTTGGCCATTTCATACTCATCAATGTTTTGTCCATCGATAATAAGAGCAGCTTTTTTGACACCCTCTTTCTCAAAGCCTACTTTTCTATATAGTGCCTGAGCTCTTGTATTGTGGGCCATTACCGTTAATTCTAAACGCCATACATCATGTAATCTTGCCCACTTCTCAACCTCTTTAAACAAGCTCGTTCCAATACCACGCCCACTACACTCTTGCAATATACCAATTACAATGGCTGCAACATGTCTCTTTCTTTGTATGTTATTTCCATTCACTAAAATAAATCCTACTATTTTCTCTTCTTCAATCGCTACAAATATTGTTGCTTTTTCATTCTGTATAAATCGATGAATCATTTGCTCTTGTTGCTCAACTGTAGTTTTTCTTTCTCCTGGCTCGTATAACATAAATTTCGTTTCTTCATCTAATTGCTTACTTAATTGCAAAAATGAGGCTGCATCTTCTACTTTGATCTCCCTAATCACTTAAATCACCCTACCTATTTCATTGTGAAAAATTTTCCTTGTAAAAAGATTTTCTCCATTATTGCGAAAATCCCTTTCTAATTCCCCTATTATAAATAGACAAATTTCGATATTACTATAGCAATTATAAATTATGTCTATAATGTGACATCTTATCATCCTCGTTTCATGACAAACAAAAAACGTAAGCTTTACACTTACGTTTTCCCCTAATTGATGTAGGCTGATAACCATTGGCAATGCCCACCACTCATTCAAATTTCACTTTATCCATTCACTTTTTCCGCTTGCCAAAAATATTCACCAAATGCCTTAGCAAGTGCATCAATTGATCGATTTAGTTCTTCCTCTGTATTATCTACCCCGCCAACTTCAATTAATATCGCTTGTCCTGATAGGTCTTGATTGTAAACTCCATTCCCTGTTTGGAATCCTTTTTGAATTACACCACGGCTCATTCCCGGATATTTCTTACTAATCGTCTCGTGTAACGCAGTTGCTAATTGTAAGTTTTTTTCATAGTTTTTGTTACCTTTCCCAATTACAAAAGCAAGCTTAGCATATGATTTATCTCCAATTGTTTTTGTTGTTACATTTTTCCGTGCACTATCACGGTGTAAATCGAAGAAGTATTGTAATTCTTTATTACCAGCCATCGCTTCTTGTACAATTTCCCGTGACATTTTGTAAGAACTATTACTATTTAACCCTTTACTAATTAACCTTTGACCAACGTCAGTCTTATCGTTAGTAGATCCGATTCCTTCGCTTTCTAATTGTTCACGAAATCGGTCGCCGACTATGGAAATATTCGTTACAGAACTTGTCGCTTTATTCGGGTTTGGATCATTCGTTAAGTTCAGTAACGGCAAATAAGATTCCCAGCTATGCGAATGGTATATAAATGCAACTTGTCTTTTTCCAGTTGTTTGAGCTGGTTGTTTTTTCTCTTTATTCGTATCAGGCTTTGGCGCTTGTCCACCTTCTCCAGTCCGTTCTTTCACTACTTCTTCAAGAGGAACACTCGACTCTATCGGTAAGTTAGAATAATTTGTTCCCTCACCTGCGATAACGATTTCTGTATCGTACTTACCAAAGCCAGGAAGCTCTTTTCCGACAAAACTACGTACATCGTTAAAACGAATATTCGTAGCCATAGAAAAGAGAAACGAAGAGATTGAAAAATCTTGATTCAAATTTCGATACTCTTGTGTAAAATAATGATTTTCTTTTCCAAGAACATACATGTAGCCATTCATCGATAACTCATTTAACCAATTATATAAATACGTTGACTTTGTCTCTTTCATAGAGGTTACCATCATACTAATAAGAAAAAAAGTCGCTAGTACCGTAGTAATAATAAATAAAACTAACCTGCGTACACTTGTAAACTTCACATAAAAAAAGCCTCGATTCATACTATCACCCTCTCTATTTCAAGTTATGTACAAGCTCTAGAGAATAGACCGTTTAAATTCCGGCTATATTGTTAATGAGGTGAAATGAATTGAAGCTATTAATAGGAATATTACCAATCGCTCTATCATTCATTTTTTATTTGTCCGCTAAACATCCAAAAGTCTCTATTGTGTTACATATTTCTGCGTACTTAGCACTGTATGTACTCGGTACAATTATTTCCATTAATATATACGATGTTTTAATACAAAATTTAGTTTTCATGACGAGCATTCATGGAATTT
This sequence comes from Bacillus cereus group sp. N31, assembly GCF_016483245.1. Lineage (NCBI taxonomy): Bacteria > Bacillati > Bacillota > Bacilli > Caryophanales > Bacillaceae > Bacillus > Bacillus cereus group sp. N31. The sequence continues at coordinate 111,277 of NZ_JAEHCH010000015.1, forward strand.
TACTGAATCCATTTTTCCTTATTGCAGGAGCGTATATAGGAACATACACTTTGTACCTACTTTTGTCTCACATTATTATGAAAATAAAAAATGGAGCGTAACGAAATGCAGCCACCGTTCATTTGTCATACATGTAGAAAAAGAATTACACGAAAGAAAGACCTTATTACCACTACACGGAACTTCCATTTTTATTTATTTCACAACAGTTGTTTTAAGCAGCAACAACTTTTCATCCCACGTTTTATCCCTATGAATACACTTTTTTGTTTCTTTCTAATTATATACGGCCTTATTGTTGGTAGCATTCTTATGCTTACGGAGCCGTCTATCATTTGGCTTATTTTTTTGCTTCCTATTTTATATCGATTTCTTTCATATTATTATGTTGAACGTTTTTTCTCTACATAACGAGTGGACTGTCCTCTCGGAATACTTAAACATTCCCACTCATTTTCTTTTAACATTTTACCGATGTAAATAATCTGTCCAATATGCAAAGCATAATGAGAAATTTGCCTTTCAATTGCTTGCAGGACCGTATGTGCTTCACCACGAATGTATACCGTCTTCAATAGATCTTCCGGCATTATAGTATTCATCGTATTAAAAACGTATTCCCATCCTTCTTGCCACGCTGCAAGGGCTTCTTCCTTTGAAGAATAGCCTCCTTCAAATTCACCATCTCGGTCACGATTAACTTTTTCACCATCAGATGTTAAAAAATCCGTCCATCTGGAACGCATATTACCGTGCAAATGTTTCATTATAATCACTATGCTATTTGTTTCTTCATGAGAAGACCATTGTATTTGTTCGTATGATAATTGAGAAAGTGCCCGTTCTCCTTGCTGCTTTGTTGTTTTGAAATTAGAAATGACACATTGTAAATATTCTCGTCCGATATCCATATTGTCCCCTACCTTCACACTAACTAATTTTCGTTCCATTTGGCAGTTCCATATTAGGCTGAAGCAACACAACATCACCAGCTTCAGGAACTCCCCCTAACACAAGCACTTCCGATTTAAATCCAGCTACACGCTTTGGCGGAAAATTTACAACAGCAACAATTTGCTGACCAATTAAGTCTTCTGGATTATATCTCTTCGTAATTTGAGCACTTGACTGCTTGACCCCAAGCTCCCCAAAATCAATTTCTAGTTTAATCGCTGGTACTCTCGCTTCTTTAAATTCCTCTGCCTGTGTTACTGTTCCAATTCTTACATCAAAAGTTAAAAAATCTTCAAAATTAGCCATTTTATCATTCCTCCCATTTATTACTTAGACAAAATACAAAAATCCCCTTTAAAAAAAGAAAGGCGCCTAAGCACCTTTCTTTTGTAATTCACTTGATTCATTTGATTTATAGAAGAAGAAACCAAGAATTCCGCCAATACATGATGGGATTAACCATCCTATTCCTTCTTTATATAATGGTAACATTTGAAGTACATTAGAAATCGCATCAATTTTAATATTCGCACTTTCTAAACCGTTAAAGAAACTAATTAACAACGCACCTAAAATCGCCCCAATGTAAATTGTATTACGCTTCCCTATCCATTTATGGAAATATGAAAGAACGATTAATACAATTGCAACTGGATAAATGATCATTAACACTGGTAATGTTACTGTGATTAATTGTGTTAACCCTAGGTTAGATACAATTAAACTAAATACACATACCATAGTTACAATCGTTTTATGCGAAAGTCTTGGGAATAAGTTTGTGAAGAAGCCAGCACACGCAGATGTTAATCCAACAGAAGTTGTTAAACAAGCGAGTATAATTACAAGTCCTAATAAAATTTTGCCACTTGTTCCATATAACTCATTTACAACATTCGTCAAAATAAGACCACCGTTCTCCGACACACCAAGTGATGTACTTGTAGATCCGAGATATGCAAGTGATAAATATATTAACGTTAAGCCTAATACAGCAATAATCCCTGATACAACTGTTATTTTTGCGATTTGTCCGCTCTCTTTTATCCCTTTTGAGCGAATAACTTGTACTACAACAATCCCAAACACAAGTGCACTAATCGCATCCATCGTTAAATATCCTTGAATAAATCCACCAAAGAAAGCATTCTCTTTATAAGCAGCTAAAGGTGCAGCCGGTTCTCCAATTGGATCAATAATTGCTTTCCCGACAATAACAGCAACAATTAATACTAATAATGGTGTAAGAAATTTTCCAAACCAATCGACTAATTTAGATGGATTTAATGATAAATACCACGTTATTCCGAAGAAAAATATAGTGAAAAGAAATAGCATGTACCACTCTGAAACCATTGCATCTGATAAAAACGGCTTCATACCCATTTCAAACGAAACGGCTCCCGTACGCGGGATTGCGAAAAATGGTCCAATTGCTAAATAACTAACCAATGGGAAAATAAATGCAAATATAGGGTGAACTCTAGAAGATAGCGCTTTCAAGTCCCCCTCTACAAACGCGACAGCTGTTACAGCTAATAGGGGTAATCCGACTCCCGTTACAAGGAATCCTATCGTAGCAATCCAAACATTCTCTCCTGCTTGTTGACCTAAAACTGGCGGGAAAATTAAATTTCCTGCTCCTAAAAATAATGCAAATAGCATTAAACCAATTGCTACCGTATCACCTGGCCTCAATCGTCCCTTCATACTCTTCATTTGCATAGCACTTTTTCATTGTTTATCTTTATTTTCACAATATGCTATGCATCCTCCTCTCTGCTCAAGATGATAAAATATGCCCCTTACAAAGCAGTGTCTTTCTCCATAATTTCTCCATTCCCCTTATTATTACTCTAATTATTAATCTCGTCATTATTTTTTGTTTTTGATTTTTGATTTTTGATTTTTGATTTTTTTGAATATTTAAATCATTAGAGTGTTATTACGTGGAGTATAGTCGTCAGACCTCTTTGTTTTTATCACACATATAGTAACATATTTAGTTGAAAAATAAAAACATATTTTCAAATTGATTTTTTTGAAAATCAAAATTATCTACATTTTATATTCTCTCACACAAATGTTATTCGAGCACTAGACTCATTCTAGATTATTATTTTAAAATAATTCCAAAAGCCATCTAACATATGTTAGATGGCTTTTGCATGTTACTCTATCGTTTCTACTTCACGTGGATTATTCATCTCTTCTACATACACAACTCTAAATCCATGATCTTCTAAATCTTTTTGAAGTGTTTCTAATTCACCATCTTCAAACTCTTCTCCTAATGTAAACATAATTCTACGAACTAATAGAGCATCATTATCAAAAGTCATTAAACTTTGAATACCAGTGTATTTCTTCAAAACTGTCGATAACTTTTGGATCGCTCCATTATAGTCTTGCGTTCCAATCATGACAGAATATTTACTAGAATGAACGCCCCATGCATCTTCTAATAACTCAAAAACTTTTTTATGCGTTAAAATTCCAAGGAAAATTCCTTTTTCGTCAACTACTGATAAATAAGGTAATTTTTTTATTGTAAAAAATACTTTAAAGAAAGATGAATCTTCTCTCACAAATCCTTCTTTATCGTTCAATAATTGTATTACACTTTCGTCAAGTGATCCTTTATATTCTAAAATATCTACTTTATATATATTCCCTAAAAATTTCTCTTTTTTTTCATCTAAAACTGGTACACAACGATACCCTGTTTTATTTAAATGCTCCAATGCTTCCCCTATCGTAATCGAACTTGAGCACAGTAAAACTTCCCTTTTCGGCACGTAATTCCCTTTAATCCTCATAAAAAGCCTCCTTATGTTAAAATACTTTCTGTGCCATAACTATATTATATATTCAGAAAAAAATAAATAATTTATTTTATTTTTCTGAAAATTATTCATTTTCTTGTCATAATTTATTCATGAATCCTTCACTTGCATATCTTCACTAGGAAAGCCTCTCTCTGAATGACTTAATGAAAAAGATATTGTAACTTTATTAGAAAAACGCTAAAATAAGAATAAGAATTTTCTGAATATTCAAAGAGTAGGTGGTTATATGTCTTTGTTACGCTCGCATATATGCAAATTTATAATTGGTGTCATTGTTATTTTTGTCATAAGTCCTATCCCAGCTCTTTTTATTACACATAATTATTCTTATCAAAATGGCTTAATAAGTATTTTCCAAAACTTCGATCAACTTTCTTCTATATCAATTCCAAAAATTGATTGGATGCATGAATCTATTTTTTTCTCAGCAAATCAGATGATACATACTTCTACTCATTCAACACCACTATTCCCTTACATATGGGAAATATATTTTTTATCAATTGTTCGTTTCACTTTCACTCTTGCAATTGGCTTCTTTATAAGTTTAGGAATCGGTCATCTATTTTTAAAAGCACCAAATTCAATTAAAAAGATCACTACTTTCCTACACTGGATACCGTACTCTTTTTGCACTGTATTTTTACAATGTTCTATCTTACTACTTCTTCTCTATATTGCAAACTTTATAAAGTTTTCTTATTTCTCATCTTTGATCATCGTATGTAGTACCTCTATGATTATCGTTATGCAAGCAATAAAGAAATGGCTCCCTTTCCTGTATAACACAAGTGAATATGAAATGAAAAATTCTGCTTTCCTTGTTGATACATTATTTTTAGCACTTACTTCGAATCATAAATCTATTTTAAGTTCTATTATTTTTTCCTTTTTAATTATGGAATGTACTTTTCACGCGATCGGATTATTACAATTTATCGTTCAATTTGGTGGTACTGCACCTGTAATTGTCACAATCGGTTTACTACTATTGTATATCCCATACAGCGTCTTATCTTTTCTCCAAGCACTTTGGACAACAAACTACTCTAAACAACAAACATACACTATAACACGAAGTATCCCAAAACCGTAAAGTTACATAGCCCTCTATATTCTGAAAGTAGAGGGTTATTCCTTTTGTATCGAGGACAAAATAACAACAAACTCTAAAACTACACTATAAACATGCCAATATTTACCCTTTTCCTTTGACTATTCTTTTCATTTGGATTTATTATAAAAGTATAACATAATTGCAGGAGGTGACATCTTTATTTCAAACTTTGGAATAGAGAACACACTTGGACATATTAAATATTTTTCTCATCTTTGTACTTATTCTTATTTCGGGCTTTTTCGTTGCATCAGAATTCGCTGTTGTAAAAGTACGAAAAAGCCGAATTGACCAACTTGCAAATGAAGGTAATAAACAAGCTTTAGCTGCAAGAAGTGTCCTATCTAATTTAGATGTTTATTTATCTGCTTGTCAGCTCGGGATTACGATTACTTCTTTAGGGCTTGGTTGGCTTGGTGAACCGACTGTGGAACATATACTACGACCGCTTTTTGAAAAAATCAACATGACTGGAACAATGGCTAACACGTTATCTTTTATTATTGCTTTTAGCGTTATTACATTTTTCCACGTTGTATTAGGTGAATTAGTTCCAAAGTCTTTCGCAATTCAAAAAGCAGAAGCAATCACACTCAAATTTGCCAAACCACTTATTTTATTTGATAAAATTATGTATCCGTTCATTTGGCTACTCAATAGTGCAGCTATATTTTTCACAAAACTACTCGGTTTAGAGCCAGCGAAAGAAAATGAACTTGCTCATTCAGAAGAGGAATTACGACTCATTTTAGGTGAGAGTTTTAAAAGCGGAGAAATAAACCAAACCGAATATAAATATGTAAATAATATTTTTGAATTTGATGACCGGGTTGCAAAAGAAATCATGGTCCCTCGTACTGAAATGGTTTGCTTATCTACCGAAAATACTTTAGAAGAAAATATGGATATCGTCGCAACTGAAAAATATACACGCTATCCTATAATTGAAAAAGATAAAGATGACATCATCGGGATGATAAATACGAAAGAAATATTTCATGATCAAACGAAAGGTATTTATAAACCACTTGAATCTTATATACATCCCGTACTAACTGTATTTGAAACTGTTCCAATCCGTAAAACATTAGTACATCTTCAAAAGAATCGCGTTCAGATGGCAATCATTATGGATGAATATGGTGGTACTGCTGGGCTTTTAACAATGGAAGATATTCTTGAAGAAATTATTGGAGAAATTCAAGATGAATTTGACGCGGATGAATCACCTATGATTGAAAAGCGTACCCCGAAGCTTACTGTTTTAGATGGAAAAGTACTCATTTCTGAAGTAAATGATATGTTTGGCCTACATATTGATGATAGCGATTTAGATACAATTGGAGGCTGGCTCCTCTCTCAAGCGATTGACTTAAATATTGAAGCTGGTTATTCTATTGAATATGCTGGGTTTCAATTTAAAGCATTAGAACTTGATGGACATCAAATCAAAAAAATTGCTGTACATAAATTAGATATTAAAAAGGAGTTATAAAGTGACTGTTTTCTTAACAATCTGTATCATTGCCTGTTTCATCATTTCATTTCTCGCCTTTATTTACCCTATTATCCCAGGTATCTTAGCTGTATGGGCTGGATATTTGCTTTATCATTTTGGTATAAATGGCGGGGAACTAACAATTACTTTTTGGGTCATTCAAGCCATTTTCACCCTATTCATTTTCGTCGCTGATTTTATTGCTAATGGATATTTCCTAAAAAAATATGGAAGTTCAAAATGGGGCGAACGTGTCGGTATGATTTCTATCATTGTTGGATCGTTCTTCTTCCCACCTTTTGGTTTAATAATTATACCGTTCTTATCGGTATTTTTCACAGAGCTCATGCATAAAAAGACGCCAAAAGACGCCTTTCTAGTAGGAGTTGCTACTGTAGTTGGTTTTTTAAGCAGTACTGTAGCGAAAGCTATTCTCCAAATCATTATGATTATCATTTTCGTATGTTATATCATCTTTTAACCATCCCGCTTTTGGGATGGTTTTTAATATGAAATACCAACTCGACTATTTTCATATATATTTTCATTGCATAAACCCCATGTAAAATGTGCTGTATCACCAACTGTAATTTTCGCTCCATCTTCTGGCAATATATGTTGTTCAGTGCGATATACCCCCGTTATCTCACCGTCTATTAAATGCGTCGGACAAACAATGGTCCAACATAAATCACTATTATGAAGCGCCTTATATGCAGCTAAATGATCCTCTGCTGCTGCTGTCGTTTTCCTTTTTGATTCCGATGATTGGAAACGATATACATTTGGATTTGTTCTCGCTTGTAAAATACCAGCTGTTCCTATCGTAATAATTTTCTTAACGCCTTCTTTTTCCATATACTTTATAATATTTGGCATACTCTTTGCTAATGTCCCATTTCCATCCGTTCCAAGAGCGCTAATTACGATATCACATCCTTCTATCGCTTTCTTTATATCGTTTTCGTTTAATATATTTCCTTCTATAACATGTAACCTGTCATGTTCTATTTCCATTCTATTTAAATCACGAACGAATGCCGTCACTTCGGATGAATCCTTTAATGCTAATTTTATTATTTCCGAACCTACTCTACCTGTCGCTCCCAATACACATACTTTCATTTGTTTACTCCTCTCTCATTCTTTCTCTATTTTTTCAATACTCTCAATCAATATACAACAAAAAAGCTTCCTCATATATAAGAGGAAGCTTTATTATTACTTTATTATTACTTTATTTCTTTTCTTTAGAATCAGTAGACTTCTCTGTTCCACTTGTTTCTTTATCCTTTTTCTCATCCTGTTGTGTTGTTGTGTCTTCTTCTTTCTTCTTGTCCTCACCTTTACTACAACCTACCATTAATAAAGAACTTGCAAGTGCCATAGCAGTTAATGATTTAACCCATTTGTTCATTTGCGTTTCCTCCCTTTGATAGAATATGTACAATCCCATATTACTCTCTATTTTTAAAGGAAAGATTGAAAAATAGTAAATATACGGTAAATGTTTGTAAATTTTCTAATAATAATTACATTTAGCCCTTTTCTCTGCATGAAAGTAAAAAACTAGGGCGACAACTATTCCGCCTTAGTTTTTTATGCAAATTTCTCGTTTTCATATACATGTGTAATTTTATATTCCTTCTTCACAACATATTGCCACACACTATAAGCGTAACGATTCATTTTCAGGAAACAGTTTTCCAAAAACGAACGAAATTCTGGATTTGCAACTTCCACTGCAACTTGAGCAAACTTCAATGCTAATCGTTTCAAATGTGAAATATAACAGATTGCAATTTGGATATCTCCTGTATATGTATTATCTATTTCCTTTTCCGTTTCCATTTCAGACAAATGAAACGAAATTGGTTCACATGTTATATGCTGTACATTCTCTCCTTCTTGAAAATTCACTTGTTCATTATATGCTTGTAACATATACGGTAAATGGTGCTGTATTATATCCTTTAATTCTTCATCCCGGATTTTTTCAGTATACTCTCCTACTTTATAAATTAACATGTAACTATACTTCATTAATTCTTTCATACAGTCCATTAAAGTTTCTCCTTTCCTTTTGTCTATATGCTATAAATATGACGCTAAAACATTCGCTATTCTTGCTAAAAACCAATCCCATTTACTAATTTCCTCAAAATCCTGTTCAGAAAATCGTTTTGATTTACGAAAATCCTCCTTTAATCGACTCCATACGTCAGCAACAACTGTTTTGTCATATATGAGACAGTTAGATTCGCAATTTAAATAAAAACTTCTATTATCAAAGTTTGCTGTACCGATATCAACAATTTCTCCATCAATGATCGTTACTTTCCCATGAAAAAATCCATTGCGATATTGATAAATTTCCGCTCCAGCATGTAACATGTCTTTCAAATACGGATAAGCAGCTTGTTTTAACAATACGGCATCACTTTTAAATGGCACGAGAATTTTTACATTAACACCACGATGTAATGCATCTTTTAACTCTTTCATCATTTCTTTACTTGGTACAAAATAAGGTGTAGCAATTATTAAAGACTTTTTAGCCTGCTTTATAAGCACCCCATATTTCTGCCATAAACCTTTTCCATTTGAAAACAAATATTGATATTTTACATTTCCTTTTGCAGGTACACTTTCATGTGCAGGCATTTTTTCCCCGGTATCTTCTTTCCAATCTTTAGCAAATTTTCTTTCCATATCAGTTGCACCATTCCCATTGATACGTACATGATAATCACGCCATGGACCAAATTTCGGATTTTGTCCAAGGTATTCCTTTCCGATATTAAAACCACCGACGTATGATACCTTTCCATCTATCGTAACAATGCGTCTATGATTTCGTTGATGCAAAGAATAGAATATACTTTTCAGTTTAGGTTTTTTACTAAATGTAAACTGGACACCTTTTCTTTTTAATTGATTCAGTATCTTTTTCTTCAGCTTATATCCACCTATACGGTCGACTGACAACTTCACTTCTACCCCGCTAGATGCTTTTTTCTCTAATAACTGTAAAAACTCTCGGCTTATCTCATCTTTACCTACAATATAAAAATGAATATATATATACTTTTTCGCATTGTTTATATCCTCAAATAATCTCCTATATAACTCTTCTCCGTTCGTATATAGTTGAAATTCGCCTAATCGAACTTGCCCTAATTCATATTCACTAGCCATTTTTTTCCCCATTTCCACATCGATGTTCATCCATATGAATACACCTATAAAAAAAAGGATTAGAGCGAAAAAGTGCTTCATGGATAATTTCCTTTCTCCACTTACTGTTATTCCTATATCTTCCCTTTTTTTATACATAATCATTCAAGAAAAAATGTCCTTACATGATATATGTCCATATCAAACAACAGCTCATTTGCATATTGTATGTTGTATCTTAAAATAAAAGGAGGAAATAACAATGGGCTTCGCACATGGTAATGGATTTGCGCTTTTAGTCGTATTATTTATCCTCTTAATCATCGTCGGTGCTGCTTGCTTCTGCTAAGTAGTTATTGTCATATGATATGTGGATGAAAAAACTATAAAAGCGGACACCTATTTTTAGGTGTCCGCTTTTTATTTTAAAACCATTATCGTTTGTTATGGTAACCTTAACGGCTATATATTCAATTCAAAAAGTTAACAATGTGGCTACTTTCTTACTCTCTGCCTTACGAATATTACGTTGTTCCGCACGTAATACAGCAATACGATGTAATTCTTTCTCTTCTTCTGTTTCAGGAATAACTCGTGGTACAGGAACTGGATTATTTTCCTTACTAAGTGCAACAAATGTAACAAATGACGTTGCAGCTATACGCTTCTCACCTGAAATTAAGTCTTCAGCCACTACCTTCACAAAAACTTCCATTGAAGTTCTTCCCGTCCAAATTACAAAGGATTCATAACTAACGCAATCAGATGAACGAACAGGATGTAAGAAATCAACCCAATCCATAGACGCTGTGACACATTCTTTTCTTGCATGTCTCGTTGCTGAAATAGAAGCAACCATATCCATCTCCGCTAATATTTTCCCACCAAATAGTGTATTATGATCATTTAAATCCGTTGGAAATACTCGGCTCGTTTTAAACACTCTAGACTCATTAGCTGTTTTTCCCTTTACTTCAGTCATTGTTATCGCCCCCTTGATTAATTATCCTGCTATTTGCGGGTAGTAAGACTCCCAGAAGAAATTAGGTGGAAGTCGGGCTGTCCGTATACTTTCAATGAGTTCAACTAATCATGTACTGTTCACTACACTAAATGAACTACACGTTTAATATTAACAACATTCAGAACTTTTAGTCCATAAAAAAGAACCGATGTTATCAATCGGCTCCTCTAAATACATACTGTTCTTTCGGCTGCTCAACTTTATTCCATTTCGTTACTTCTAAAACGGGAATATTGGCATGGAACGGCTGATAAAACTCCGTTGTTATTTCTCCTTCTACTTGGATCCAGTCATCATTATTCCACTCTACCCCTTCTGGTTTTTTCACTAACATACCATATACACCAGAATCCGCTACACAGTGTATAATACCGAAACGGAATAAGAAGTATTGTTCTTTTTTAGAAGAATCATCTCTGAACACAAACCCTTTAAAAGATAATTTTTTCCCAGTAAACTCGCCAGGATAGTTATAAATCGTCTCCATACCCTTTAAGAAATCTTCATCTTTTAAAGTAATACTTTCTTTCGTAACAAACTCTTTCTTCCCTTTTTCCATTACACCACGGTATCCTTCTTTCCCGTAATAAATGCTCGTATCAGGTCTTAGAAATTGCCTTGTCATAAATGGATCTTTACTTTCTGCTTGCGCTACTGGAAAATGGAATCCCTTCGCCTTAACAATATCGGAATCTAATGTTGCAATTGGGAAAAACAATCCTGTAATGATTGGAAAACAGAATAATGTGTAAGAAAACACTTTTTTCCACCATGTATTCTCATCTTTCGAATGATCATGCCCGCAGTGACTATGATCGCAACCACAATTGTGCTGATCTTTTTCTTTTTGATGTTCTTTTTGGAAAACGATAATAATTTGAACAATCGTTAAAAACCCTAAAATAATGGCTGCTGTTGTTGATAAATAGGCATACTTCATATTGATATACTTCGTAATATTACCAGAAATATGAAGCTGCGCAATTAATATTGTAAAACCTAATAATATATATGCTCGAAACATAACCTACCACCCCATCGCATAAATGAGTAGTGAGCTTGCATAAACAACAAGTGTAACTGTAACTGTAACGACAATTACAAATTTTGTTTTAAATGTCGCAAGCATCATAAACATATTTTTAATATCCACCATCGGTCCATATACGAGAAACGCGACGAGTGATGCTGTTGAAAATGTACTTTGGAATGACGAAGCAATAAATGCATCTGCTTCTGAACAAAGTGATAATATAAAGGCAAGTCCCATCATTACAGCTGATGAAGAAAACGGCCCTTGTCCGATAGCAAGAAGTGTTGAAGTTTGTACAAACGTTTGAACCGCTGCTGCAATTAACGCACCTAGTACTAAGTATTTTCCCATTGAGAAGAATTCCTCAACTGCGTGCGTACATACCTCCCACATTTTTTTACGTAACGGACGCTTATGATTCACTTCTGGGAAGTGATCATCTCGTAATTGATGTTCTTTAAACATAAATGATAATATAATTCCAACGATAATTGCTACGATAATCGCTACAATAGAACGATACCATACCATGTGCATACTACTTCCAAAAGCGACATATGTAGCAAATAGTACAACCGGATTAATAATCGGTCCAGTTAACATAAATGCAATCCCTGCGTATGGCGGAACGCCTTTTCCGATTAATCGTCTTACAATCGGAACAATTCCACATTCACATCCTGGAAACATCATGCCTAAAAAAGTAGCTAGTAAAACTGACAGAAATCGGTTCTTCGGCATCCATTTTGCCACCATATCTTCTGTCACAAACATTTGAATGAATCCTGAAATAAATACACCAATTAGCACAAACGGAAGTGCCTCGATTAATATTGAGATAAAAATTGTATTCATTTGCAGGAATGCTTTCGGTAATTGAAACAATTCCATGATGTATTTCCTCCAACTTTTCTTTAACAATATGTAATTTTAACCCCATTTTATTAATTGGACAAGGCTTATACGGAATTCATAACCTTCATACACATTACATTTCACATGTTATATTCTATTCCAAAATTGAGATTTCATAGCAAAAAAGCTGCTCTAGCGTAGTTTTACAACTATGCTAGAGCAGCTTTTTTATTGTTAAAAGTAACGTTTCTTCCAAAAAACAAATGCCAATGTGAACGATAAAGTTACACATATAATGAGTACAATTACAAAACCATACGCTTCACCTTCAAATGGAACCTTTACGTTCATTCCAAAGAAACTAGAAACCATTGTTGGTAAAGATAAAATAATTGTAATAGACGTTAACAGTTTCATAACACTATTTAAATTATTTGATATAACGGAACTAAATGTATTCATCATTCCACTTAAAATGTGACTATATATTTCCGCCATTTCAATAGCCTGTTTATTTTCAATTAATACATCTTCTAATAGATCTTGATCGTCTTCATACATTTTTAAAAATGTACTGTTTCGCATTAATTTTTGAATTACAATTTTATTAGCCTTTAGTGACGTTGTAAAGTAAACTAAACTTTTTTCAAGGCCTAACAATGTAAAAATTTCTTTGTTTTTCATTGATTTATTTAATTGGTGCTCTAAATCGATTGTTTTTCGATTTATTTGCTTTAAGTATCTTAAATAATAAGTAGAAATCGTATATAAGAGCTGCAGTGCAAAGCGTGTCTTTTTAAACGTATAAAATTCTTTAATACGTTGATTAATAAAACGTTCAAAAATTGGATTCTCTTCTAAACAAATTGTAACGAAACAATCTGGCATTACAATCATACCTATTGGAATCGTGTCATAAATCGAATTCCCCTCTTCATCATGCCTAACTGTCGGAATATCGACGATGATTAAGGTATTATTGTCTTCCTTTTCAATACGAGAGCGTTCTTCATCATCCAAAGGGTCTTTAATGAAATCTAAGTCTACATTTAAAGTTTGTACTAAATACTGAATTTCTTCTTCAGTTGGATGAAGTACATTAATCCAGCAACCCTTTTGCATTTCCTCAATCTCTTGTAGTTTTCCGTTTCGGTCTGTTAAATACATATTTAACATACTATCACCCCGATTCTTTTTACATGTAGGAATCTACCTCTCTTACATAACAGTTTTTGAACCGCCATTCTCAGCATATGAAACATACGTTTAAATTTCAATAGAAAAATTATTTTGAAAACGCTTTTACGTGAAAAATATTATAAACGTAGAAAAAGACAGAGGGTTCTCTGCCTTAAAAAGCTTATGTTGCCTTTATAACATATTTAGAAAGCATCCACAAGTTAAAACCAACTGAAATCGTATAGCCAGCGTAAGTTGAAATGATAAAACTTACATAATCGAAATACGGAAGCAATACAATATTTAATATTATCTTTACAATAATTCCGATTACTAAACCTAATACTGTTTTCTGTTGTTGATTAATTCCTTGCAGCATAGCAGCCGTTACAGTAAAGAGTGAAAATAGTATACACGCAGGAGCATAATATTGTAGAATAACACTCCCTATCTCCGGATCATTCCCCGTACTAAACAAAAGCGTATATATTGGTTTTGCTAACACCATCATTCCAATCGCCGCTGGTACCGTAATCCCTACTACTAATAGATTCGTCTTTGTAAAATGTTTATATAGTAACTTCGTATTCCCTGCTGTATAAGCTTTCGTCATCTCTGGAACGAGAGACATACTAAAAGCAGTCGCAACTGAAACTGGGATAAGTACAACCATTTGAACAAGACCAATAATCGCATTGATTTTTTCCGCTTCTCCTTGCATATATCCAATTTGTATAAGTAGTTTATTAATTGTAAATGTATCTATAGTCTGATACAAAGGAATAGCTAAACCAACCACGACGAAAGGAATAGAATATGTAAAGAGCTCCTTATACAACGAGAAGAAAGATTTCGTCGTTTGCGGTATACTTGCCATCTCTTTTTTCTTTAAATGCCTTCTCCTTCTTACATAATACGCAGTTAAAACAGCTAATCCACCTATTGCTCCCATGAAAGCACCAAACGTTGAAATACCAACTGCTAGCGATACAGAAGCTTTTAAAACATATAATACGACAAAACTTCCTATCAATATAGTTAAGACCCGAAAGAATTGCTCTACAACTACACTTAATGCAGAAGGGCCCATCGACTGAAATCCTTGAAAGAAGCCTCTTAATAAACTCATTACTGGTACAAGTATTAACGCAAAACTTACAATTTGAATGTTAGTAGCGACAGCAGTTACACTATTCCCCGTTTGATCACTTCCATCAACTACAAGTTCAGCTAAATGCGGGGCTAATACATACAGTGTGACACACGATACAACTCCCATTATTAACATAAAAACGATACCACTCTTTAGTACTCTTTTAACTGTATGATAATCATTTAGTTGATCATATTTTGATACCATCTTTGAAACAGCGAGCGGTAACCCCATCGTCGCTATACTCAGCATAATCGTATAAGGACGATATGCATACGCGTATAGAACGTACCCACTCGTACCAACCATTGCTGTAAATGGTATAATATATATAAACCCTAACATTTTAGATATCATCGTTGCCATCGTTAAAAATATCGTTCCACGTATAAACGGTGACCCTTTCATCACATTCCTCCGCTACGCTTTATTATTACACATTATGGACAACTCCTTTTGTTTAGAACCGAAACAAATAAAAAAGCCAATGAATCATCATTGACTTTAACGTGTTGTTTTTTTCTTTTTCAAATACTTTAAACCGAAGTATAGTGCAATAAAGAGCACAGCTCCTATAATTATGTAATGTGTATAATCAGATGCATACTCTTTAATATGACGCCAATTCCCACCAAGTTTTTCACCTAAGTATATAAATAGAATTGACCACGGAATAATCGCTACAACCGTATAAAGTGTAAATAGTTTTAATGGCATCTTAGCTAGTCCTGCTGGAATAGAGATCGCATGACGTACTACTGGAATAAAGCGTGCAGAAAATATTACGCCTGCTCCGTAACGTTTAAACCAACCTTCCGCTATGTCTAAATGGTGTTTATTAATAAGTAGATATTTCCCATATTTCTCTACAACCGGACGCCCTCCGTAGTATCCAAGCCAGTATAAAAAGATTTGCGCTAAAGTACCACCAATCGTTCCGGCGATAACTGCCCCCACAAAACTAATTTTACCATCTGCTACTAAAAAGCCAGCATACGAAAGTACAATTTCACTTGGGATTACTTCAATCATTAAAGCAAGAGCTACTCCAAAGTACCCTAAGCTTGCAAAAAATTGCAATAACTGATCTATTATATTTGCTAACATGTTCTTTTCTATCTCCTTTTTTCTTCACATACCATCCCATTATCACATAAAGATTGCAATCTGCCAATATCTTCATTTTAACAATATGTACAATTCAAGCAGCATTAATCTATTATTTTTTCTTTCTTTGGGTCTTTCATATAAGCAAACATTTCTTTAATTTGCTCTTCTGTATTTCTAGCAATTGATAAATCCGGCAATTCATCTTCACCAAAAAACTCTATTTCTTCTGTTTCAATACTAACCTTCTTTTCCCCACCAACAATATTACAACAAATAAAAATCTTATATACATGCGTTGCTGAAGGCGATGGTTGATGCTTTTCTTTATCAAATATAGCTAGTAGCTTAAAACGATCTACTTCATATCCTGTCTCTTCGAAAACCTCTTTTGCTGCTACTTCTGTTGGCGTATAACCAACATCAGCCCAGCCACCTGGCAATGCCCATTTCCCATCACTTTTTTCCTTCACAAATAATAGCTTTTCATTTTGACAAACAACTGCTCGTATATCAACTTTTGGTGTTTGATAGCCCGTCTCACTTGCAAATAGTTTCGCTACTACTTCCCAATCTGTTTTTGTGTAATGTGACATCATCGAAATCGAAATGTCTCGTAATTGTTGGAAACGTTCTATATCGTACACATCTTTAGAATACGTTAAACCCGCTTGGGCTATAGATTGTATTTGTTTTACCCAATCAATCCATTTAATCGTCATCTCTACACAACCCCATTCTCTATCAAATACATATCATTTCACTTTTTTGGTACACCTTTATTATACAAAAAAAGAGATTGATAATGTTCCAATCTCTTTCAAAATTAATCCAATTCATGTAAGTGGTCTTGTATATACTTCCTTCTTTTATTTATATATTCATAAATCATATCAGCCTCTTGATCAAACGTTTCTAATTTTTCTTTCATATATGGATCTTGTAGTAAATATGGACGAATCAATTCACACAACGCTTCTACTTTCGGCCTCATAAACGAAACTGTAAATTGGTCTTCTAATATTTCTTCTAAAATACTTCGATACTGCTTTCTAAATACAGGTATGTCTAACAATCTTGCACTTAACGTGTTATACCCTTGAATGCGAATATATTCATGATTAAGCGGTCTCCCTTGTACATCTCGCCCCCAAGTTGCATCATAATCCCACGGTATAACTTCAAATAAATTTGTCTCATCGTTATGGTATAGTGCATAGTTATGAACGAAACCGTCAAAGTTTTGCGTGAAAATTACTCCAGCTAACCATCGTAAATATTTATCTACATGTAGAAACTTCCCAATTTCTTTTTCATAATCTTCCCTCGACAAAGTATTCGCTTGAAATACAAATTCACTTAGTTGTTCTTCACTATTTTTATTCGAATATTTAAATTCATAACCCGCAAAGAGCTCTGTCTTAACATCTTTATCTCGCTCACTCATTAATGAAAAATTCGCATCATCATCTATCGCATAATAAATAGAACCACTCGGTAATCCTCTATTTTTCAAAAAGTTTTCATCAACTGATTCTAACTGTAAATATACACCTTGAATTTGACCATTGATTTTTATAAATACATGTTGTGATTTTGGCGAAAGTACACCAATATCATGAAAAAAATCTAAAGATAATTTATTTCGTATGAGTGACGGATCCATAAACTCAGAATTCAAATGAAACTCTTTCGCGCCTTGAAATTTTTTCGGTTTATAAAATACAACATGATAAGACTTTTTCTCAAATTCGCGAATATGAGCACCCCGGTATACGATATCAATGTCATACTTCTTTTTTCCATAAGTTAATTTTGCTGGCACTGGACTATCTGACCAAATATCTTTTTTCAATTCCACTAAGTACATTGGATGAACAAAAAAATCATATGAAGGCAGCATGTTTTCTCATCCCTTCTCAGTTCTCTTCATTCAATGTATGCGCCTTGTCTTGTCCATACATCCGCTATCATCTATTTATATAAAATTACACTCTTGTCCTGTTCAGAACGTCGTCATATCTCATATCATGTTAAGGAAAAAGAATACCTTTTCACTTTAATACATGATAAGGAGGATTTCTATGAAACGTGATATTAGAAAAGCTGTTGAAGAAATCAAAAGTGCAGGGATGGAGGATTTCTTACACCAAGATCCAAGTACTTTTGAGTGCGATGATGATCATCATAAATGTACAACAGGGTGTAAATGTACAACAGGGCGTAGATGTACAACAGGGCGTAGATGTACAACAGGGAATAAATGTCCAAGAACAAGATGTACTCGCGTGAAACATTGTACTTTCGTTACAAAATGTACTCATGTAAAAAAATGGACTTTCGTTACAAAATGTACTCGTGTACGCGTTCAAAAATGGACTTTTGTTACAAAAGTTACTCGTAGAAAAGAATGCGTTATAGTTACAAAACGTACTCGCGTGAAAAAATGCACTTTCGTTACAAAATGCGTTCGTTTTGAAAAGAAATGTTTCTGGACAAAACGATGTTTCTGTAAAAAATGTGTATTTTTCCCTCATAGCCATCATGGTTCTTGTGATGATTCGTGGGATCATGGTAAGGACTGTCACGATGACGGACACAAATGGAATGATTGCAAAGATAGCAGACACAAGTCTTCTTCTTGCAAGAATAAAAAATTCGATCACTTCTGGTATAAAAAACGTAATTGCTAGTTTTTTATGCCCACCAAAAAAGGCCGCGTTGCGGCCTTTTTTACGTTTACTGAAAATGACTTATATCTGCAAATTGTTTTACTTTACCAAGATCTTCATCAAATTCAATTACACTAAGACTCGCGCTATGCATAAATGGCTCTCCCCATACATGTTCAATTTCAAGACCTGCAAAATGTCCTACAAGTAGTTTCGCTGCTGCAGCATGAGTAACTATTAAAATGTTTTCTCCTTTATGCTTTTCTAAAAGAAAGTGTATCCCTTCAATTACTCTTTTATAAACGGCCGCAAAGTTTTCCCCTGATGTTGACTGAAAAAGATGTGGTTCATTCCAAAATAAATGTACTTCTTCTGGATATTGCATTTCCAAATCAGCAATTGTTTGCCCTTCCCATATCCCCATATTTATTTCATAGAAACGTTCATCTTCTATAATTGGAATATCGCGTTCCCCTTTAATCAATTCAGCAGTATGACGTGTTCTTTCGCTTGGACTACTATATATGGCATGGAGTGGTAAATCCTTCATACGCTCCCCTAATTGTTTCGCTTGTAACATACCATTTTCAGTTAAAGCTGAATTTTTCCGTCCTTGCATTCGCTTCGCTACATTCCATTCTGTTTCACCGTGCCTTGTTACATATACAGTTGTTTTCATTTCCCATTCCCCCTTATTAATTTGGTCGTAATTCCCATGGTTCTATTTGCCCCACAATCCATTCATTGCAATTACTTTCAATCCCATTAATTACTCCATCTGATATTTCTTGATGAGTAAGCCACCTTCCGAATGTATCTTCTAAAATAAAACCTAATATAATTCTATGATACAGGCAAAGCGTACCACCTATTTTCCCTGCATTCATACGCGATGCTTTACTGCCTAAAATATGAAATAAACTGTATGTCTCAGACGAAAATTCTATCTCCTTACAAATGAGTGATAACGCATACTTTGCACTTGAATGTATCCATGCCAAAACTAATGTTATGGGACCATTTCTCTCAATTGTACCTTTAATAGCTATCTTTACTTCGTCATTATTATGATAATCTAACGGAAGGCATGTGATATTTTCCGGTGCAGAACTTGCTCGCTTCACATATTCTAATTTCACTTCATCTCGTCCAATAATAGAAACATGGAATCCTTGCTCACAAAGCCACATAGAAACTTTCTTTAACATCCCTGTTCCCCCGATTACAAGTGCATGCAAATACTCTTCCTCCCTAGTAAAATGTCATATGTGGTTTTTCTTCCCTATAATAATTTAGACGGTCTTGCAGTGTCCCTGAATGAAACTCGAACTTGTGACCGTCAGGATCAACAAAATATATAGACTCACAATCTCTCACATTACGTTCTCTTCCTTGTAAAATATGAACATTATTTTCTTCTAACCGATGTAACAGGCGTTCAAAATCTTTTTGTTCAACAGAAAATGCGAGGTGCGTATAAGATTGATGAATCTCCTTTCTTGGAATATGTGCCTCTTCGTTCAGTGCTATCCATACTCCACATATATTGAAATATGCAAGTTTTCTCCCTTTAACTAATAGTTCTCCTTCTAGCACTCTTTCATAAAACAGAATAGAGTTTTCTAAATTTGATACTGAAAAACAAAGATGATTGATTCCTTTCAACACTCCACGTTCCTCCTTAAACAAATAAAAGATGAGCGAAAATTCACTCATCTTTTATTATACTATTTTTTTGTAATATATGCCCATTTATAACTGAAGTCGCCACCGAACGTATGGTTAGCAATACCATTTACATACGTCTTCTCTAAGTAAGCTGTACTTTGTTGGTACGTAGGAGAGATTGCAACATCTTGACCAATTAAGATTTTTTCAGCTTCTGCAAGTGCTTTCCAGCGTGCTGCGTCATCTTTTAGTAGTTCTCCTTTTGATTTCGCTACTAAATCATCATACTTCGGATTTGAATAATCCATTTCATTAAATGAACTTCCAGTAACGAACATATCAATATATGTCATTGGGTCTGGATAATCTGGACTCCATGCAGATAATGAGAATTCATATTGAAATTTCTTTTCTAAATCTAACTTCTGCTTATATGGTTGTTGCTTCAAATTCACTTTAATACCTGGTAAGTTTTTCTCTAATTCTTCTTTAATAAAGTCGCCCACTTTTTTACGACTACCGTTATCATCATTTAGTAATTCTACTGTAATTGTATCTTGACCAAGTTCTTTCTTCGCTTCTTCCCACAGTTTTTTTGCTTTCGCAGCATTATCTTTACTGTCACGGAAATTTTTATTTACAGTACGGAAGTCTTTTCCATCTGGTCCTGTCGTAAACTTTTCAGGTACTAAGAAATACGCTGGCAATGATCCATCATTCAAAATTACATCCGCAATTCCTTTTTTATCGTACGCTAAATCAATCGCCTCACGAACCTTTTGATTTTTAAACGTTGCATTTTTTTGATTAAAACGTAGGAAATACATACGTGGGTCTAGCTTCGTTTTAAATTCATCTGGTTTATTCTTTTTATATTTGTCTACAAACTCAGAACTTAAAATGACACGGTCTGCTTGATCACTATCATATAAATTTACCCCAGTACTTGTCTCTTTTACTATACCCACATTAATTTCTTGTAATTTTACAGCATCTTTATCCCAATAATTTGGGTTTTTCTTTAACTGGTAACTTTGTTCATGTTTCCATTCACTCATTGTAAATGGTCCATTGTACAATAATTTATCTGCTTCTAATCCGTATTTATCCCCTTGTTCTTTTACATACTTTTCATTTAATGGGAAGAATGTAGGGAACGAAGTAAGCTCAAGGAAATAAGGTGCTGGTTGCTCTAATTCTACTACCAACGTTTTATCATCCTTCGCTTTTACACCTAATTGATCCGACGGTACTTCTCCTTTATTTACTTTCTGTGCATTTTTCACATCAAATAAAATAAATGCATATTCTGCTGCTATTGCTTTATCTAATGTACGTTGCCATGCATATACAAAATCTTGCGCTCGAACTGGATCACCATTTGACCATTTTGCATCACGTAATTCAAATGTATATGTCTTTTTATCTTCACTAATCTTCACATCTTTGGCCATACCTGGAGTTGGTTTATTATCTTTATCTAGACGATATAATCCTTCCATTGCATTTACAAATACACGGAAAGATACAGAATCTGTTGATTTAGATGTATCCATTGAAGGAATTTCAGCTGTTTCTAGCAAATTTAAAACTTGTTTATCTGCCATTCCCTTACTTGATTCTTTCTTCGTTGTCGAAGCCTTCTCCCCATTCCCACATCCCGCAACCAGTACACTAGTCGATAACGCAAGTGCAGCAATTGTTGTTGTCTTTCTCTTCATTCTTCCTTCCCCCAATCTATATGTATAAGTTAAAACTTGTATAATATATTTTATTATACAAAAGATTCTGATTATTTTAAATATTTATTTTCATAAAAAGAAAAAAAGCGGTCAGAAATTGCTTTCCCTCCGCTTTGTTGAATAGCATTTACTTGTAAGCCATCCTCTATATCAAATGGATTTTGAACTTTAAATATTTCCTCCATTATTTTCAAAAACTCTTCTTCATTTTTAGATTCACCGTTAATCGTAAGTGAATATGGTTCCACTTCTCCCAATTTATAATCAACAATAAATTGAATTGTCACCTTTTTCCTTGGCATCTCAGGACTCTCCCCCTGAAATTCTACTAATTCTAATCCTTCCGTTCCACGATAGTATATCCATCCTGAATTTTGAAAATAATTTTCGAACGATTCACCAATTGAAAAGACTGGATATTCATAAAGCGAGCTTGTACGAACTTTTTGAATAATATCCTGATCAGTTGGGAAAAAGAAATGACTGAACAAAATACTAGCAACTGCTAACATTGTAACGATCGTTGCTCCCATTTTACTCGTTCCTCCACTATCACGAATGAGATAATTTTCAACCGATTCATCTTTAATTTCACGTGCCTTTATGCGGTATATACGTCTTTCTGCAAATTGATAATATAATCCATTCGCAAAAATCCCTAGCCCGAATAAGATAAAAACGAGTAATAAAAACGTAAGAGGCACCATATTAATGATTGGCAATGCTACGTTGAAGCCCATATAATATGAAAACGCATCACACACTACTAATAACAGTATAAATAGTGCAGCAGGTAAATAATACTTACGATAGCCAAGCCAACCTACATTAAAAATAGCAGCCCAACCATTCCAGCTCCATTTTGCAATTCGCTTATTTTCAAGCTCCCATTTTTTTTTGTAGTACGGATATTGTCTCCCTACATATTCTTCTAATTCTTTGTCTATTAGCGAGCTTCCTTCACCTTGTTTATTATGCAGTTTTTGCTGACAGTTTGCACAATTTAACTGTTCATTCGCACAAGGTTGCCCACAATTTATACATTCCAAAACAATCCCTCTTTCCATTCATACTTCATTTCAAAATACCTTCGTGTTTTAACAGCCACTCTTTCCTCCATAAACCACCCGCATACCCTACAAGCTTTCCACTCTTTCCTATTACACGGTGACACGGAACGATAATTGAAATGGGATTACGACTGTTTGCTCCTCCTATTGCTCGTACAGCTTTCGTATTACCAACCTTCTCCGCAATATCTAAATATGAAGCACTTACGCCATAAGGAATAGTGTAGAGCGCATCCCATACATTTTTTTGAAATGATGTTCCCTCTGCAGACAGTGGTACAGTAAACTCTTTTCTTTTTCCTTTAAAATATTCATCTAGCTCATTTATACATTGATCTATCATTTCATTTGTATTTTCTTCTTGTCGTTCATCAACAAATATAACAGACGTAATGCCTTCTTCGTTCGCTGTAATTTCTAGCAAACCTAATTCACTTTTATAATAAGCCTGGTACATATGTCATCCTCCAATTCAGTTCATATTAGTCATTGTAACACGAATAGACAAAATTTTTCGTATAAGCGTTTTATTAGAGAAACAAAAAAGAGAATGGTAAAATATAAGAAAATTCAATCAAGGAGGCTGTTTGATGCATTCCAAACTTTTTTCACCCTACACAATTAAGGATGTTACACTAAAAAACCGTATCGTCATGTCGCCTATGTGTATGTATTCTTCGGAAAATGAGGATGGAAAAGTAACGAATTTCCACCTCGTTCATTATGGAACTAGGGCTGCCGGTCAAGTCGGTTTAGTTATGATTGAAGCAACAGCTGTGTTACCTGAAGGTCGCATTTCTAACAAAGATTTAGGTATTTGGGACGACAGTCTAATTGAAGGATTACATACAGCGACAACTTTTATACATGATAATGGTGCAAAAGCTGCCATTCAACTCGCTCACGCCGGAAGAAAAGCTGAGTTAGAAACAGATGCGTTAGCACCTTCAGCAATTCCATTTAATGAAACAATGAAAATACCACTGGAAATGAGTAAAGAGCAAATTAAAGACACCGCACTAGCTTTTCAAAAGGCTGCACTGCGTTCAAAACAAGCTGGATTTGACGTTATTGAAATACATGGCGCTCACGGTTATCTAATTAACGAATTTCTTTCTCCACTTTCCAATAAACGAACGGATGAATATGGCGATTCATCTGAAAACCGCTATCGTTTCTTACGTGAAATCATCGAATCTATAAATGAAGTTTGGGACGGACCGTTATTTGTTCGTATTTCAGCAAATGATTATCATCCTGACGGACTAACCGTTCAAGATTACGTTCAGTATTCAAAATGGATGAAAGAACAAGGAGTAGATTTAATCGATTGTAGTTCTGGTGCAGTTGTACCGGCACATATTGATGTTTATCCTGGTTACCAAGTACAATATGCTAAACATATTAAAGAACATGCTAACATTGCAACTGGGGCAGTTGGATTGATTACGACTGGGGCACAGGCAGAGCAAATATTAAATAATAACGAAGCAGATTTAATTTTTATCGGACGTGAGTTACTTCGCAATCCGTACTTCCCAAGAATAGCCGCAAATGAACTTGGTTTTGAATTGCAAGAACCGTATCAATATAAGCGGGCTCCTGGGAAAATCAATATGAATAAATAAAACCGAGAAGCCATTCTTCTCGGTTTTATTTATTCTATCGTTGTAATTTCATTTGAATTATAAATGTGGAGACCAGATTCTTCTCGCAGCGCAGTTATATACATCCCTTTCGCCACATCTTTAGCTGAAATTGGTTTATACTTTTTGAAAGCCCCTTTAAATATAAAAGGAATAATTCGAGTTAACTTTTCAGCCATTCGTTCACCAAAACGAAACTCTTGTCGATTTCCAACTAATAAAGACGGCCTAAAAATATGAATACCACCAATCACTAACTTTTGCAATTCCTCTTCCATTTTCCCTTTTACTTGTGAATAAAAGAAAAATGATTTAGGATTTGCTCCCATCGAAGACACAACAAGGAAGTTTTGCACCCCTTGCTTTTCAGCTAAACAAGCAGCTCGTAACGTATATTCATAATCTACTTTTTTGAAATTCGCCTTTGTTTTTGCTTTTTTTATTGTTGTTCCTAGACAACTAAAAACATCATCTACTGCAAAAAATTCTTTATATTCTTCTAATGCCGAATAATCTACTTTCTTCTGCTGTAACTTCTCATGTTGCCATTGCATTGGTTCTCTTACAAAAATAGTAACCGAATCGTAGTAATCTGATTCAAGTAATAGACGCGTTATCTCTTGTCCAACTAAACCACTTGCACCAAGTACTAACGCTGTTCGCTTATTCATATATGCATATACCTCTTATTTTACTTTTCTCTCCTTCAGTGACATGCAACTTTTAGGAGTTTCCTTCTTTTTATTTTACCATAAGTAAAGCACTATGCGTATGCATAGTGCTTTACTTACTCTTTTTTCTTTTCTTTCTCTGGTAATTTCGTTATCGTTGATGCATTCCCTAAATTACTTATTAAGCGTCTTAAAAAGATTAAAACGAAAGATAATGGCAATACTACCGCTAATATCAATAAGATAGCTTCCATTAAATATCCCAAGCGCTCATCCTCCTCTTCACCTTCCTTTCAAATATATGAAAGCAGCGTTGTCACATATGCATGCATTCACAAAAATAATACATCTATATTTGACAACTTTATAACAAAATCAAATCGTAATGATTATTATTTATTGCAACTTTATGAAAGATGTATTATACTAAGTTCGCAAACTAAAACGTAATTATTCCGTTTTGTATTAAAATGATATTTTTCTTCTATAATTGAAGATATATCCGTAAAAAAAGAAAAGAGGAGAACTTCATGCCTAAAAGATTGACTATATTTTCATTCTTACTTATTTTCACTTTAATTTTTACTGGCTGCTCAAATAAAAAAGAAGGTACTGCCAAGAAAGATGGAAAGCTAACTGTTTATACAACTATCTTCCCTCTTGCAGATTTCGCAAAAAAAATTGGTGGCGACTATGTAACAGTAGAAGCAATTTACCCTCCTGGTGCCGATTCACATACATTTGAACCGAGTCAAAAACAAACAGTACAAGTTGCAAAAGCCGATTTATTCGTTTATAACGGTGCTGAATTAGAACCATTTGCTGAGAAGATGGAAAAAACATTACAAAAAGAAAATGTTAAAATTGTAAATGCATCAAAAGGAATTAAACTTCGTGCTTCTTCTGAAGAAGAACATCACGATCACGGAGATGGTCATAAAGAAGATGATCACCATCATGATAAAGACCCGCATGTTTGGATAGACCCTACTCTTGCGATGAAACAAGCTGAAAAAATCAAAAATGCTCTTGTGGAATTACAACCTGACCATAAACAAGAATTCGAGAAAAACTTTGCAGCACTTCAAACTAAATTTACCGATTTAGACGATCAATTTAAAGCTGCTGTAGCAAATGCGAAAACGAAAGAAATTTTAGTTTCTCATGCTGCTTATGGTTATTGGGAACAACGCTATGGTTTAAAACAGATTCCTATCGCCGGAATTTCAGCTTCTGATGAGCCATCTCAAAAAGAGCTTGCTGACATTACAAAAACAGTAAAAGAACACGGTCTAAAATATATTTTATTTGAAACTTTCTCTACGCCAAAAGTCGCATCAGTTATTCAAAAAGAAACTGGTACAACAGTTTTACGCTTAAATCACCTTGCTACTATTTCTGAAGATGATGCGAAAAACAATAAAGATTACTTTACTTTAATGGAAGAAAACGTAAACACATTGAAAGAAGCAACAAACTAATTTACTATATTTTCTAAGCAGCTGAATCTATTGTTCAGCTGCCTTTTTATGTATGTATCCTTGACTTGACCAAAATAACAAGTAAAATTATCCATATTAGCTTTAAGCTATACTCTTTTAGAAGGTGAGTTGGAATTATGAATCTTCACATTTGTGAAGTAACAGCAAAAAATTGGCGTTCAGTAGCTGCTTTAAACGTCGCAAAAAACCAGCAGCAATTTATTGAAAGTAATGCGTTTTCTTTAGCAGAATCATTATATGAAGGAAACGGGACGTCAGTAGGTTTATATGATGGAGAAACACTTGTTGGATACGCAATGTACGGTTGGTATTCAAAAAAACACGAAAGCATCTGGTTAGATCGTTTTATGATTGACCAACAACATCAAGGAAAAGGATACGCAAAACGTTTCCTCCGCTTACTCATTCAATTTTTACAACAACAATTTACATGTAAAATAATTTACTTAAGTTTACATCCGGACAACAAACTTGCCATGGGCCTATATGAATCATTTGGTTTCCATTTAAACGGGGATATTGATGATGAGGGTCCAGTTGTAGGTGTTGTAATGGAGTTACTAATAAACGAAAACACAAGCCTGTGAAAACAGGCTTTTTATTATATATTTATCAATGTTATTTTCTATTTTCCGTTTCTTTCCCTTATGTGTTTCGTTATTGAAATCTAGTACAATCTCAATAGAATGCTCATAAAAAAATAAGCCTGCAGTTGACGCAGACTTATTTCACACACTCCCCAAAATGTTCTTGGAACCATTCTTTATTAATATCTTTACCGATAAATACGACTTCACTTACTCGCTTTTCACCCTCTTGCCACTCTCTATCATACGAAGCAGCAAATAATGTATGTACACCTTGGAACACGATACGTTTATCTACTCCATCGATAGATAAAATCCCTTTATAACGATATAAATACTCCCCTAGCTCTTGCACGACAGCTGACATCCACTCATTTAGTTTTTGTAAATCTAACGGACGCTCTTCACGTAGTACAAATGATTTTACACCTTCTAAATGATTATGCTCTTTATGAGGATAAATTTGTAACGTATCTTTCGTTTTAAACGTTTGAATTTGTAATAATGATGGTATATCTACCTCACAGTTAGTTGCCTCGATTAACTTTGCAGTGGGGTTAATACCTTGCAGTTCATGCAAAAGATTTTCCTTTTCACTTTCTTCAATTAAATCTAATTTATTCACCAACACTACATCAGCAAATGCAATTTGTTCCTTTGCTTCTAATCCCTTTTCAAAATGTTTATGTATATGGTAACTATCTACTACCGTTACAACGCCATTAATTTGGTATGCAGATTGAATAACAGGATCTAAAAAGAATGTTTGAATAATCGGGCCTGGATTTGCAAGACCTGTTGTTTCAATTACTAAGCCTTCAAAGTCCATTTTCCCTTCTGCTTTTACGTCCAGTAATTGTTTTAACGCAACGAGTAAATCTTCACGTACAGTACAGCATAAACAACCGTTAGTCATTTCCATAATTTCTTCTTCAACATTCATAATCAACTGATTATCGATACCAATTTGTCCTATTTCATTTACAATCACCGCTAATTTCTTACCGTGATTTTCTGATAAAATACGATTTAATAAAGTCGTTTTCCCTGATCCAAGAAAACCAGTTAATATTGTTACTGGAATCATTCCTTACATCTCCTTATAGCTATATGTGTCTACATTATAGCATATAGAGAAAATCGTTTTTGTAGCAAAACATATTTATTGTTTGTACGCTCCTCAAACTATATAATAATATGTAGTAAGAAAGCCTTTTCAAAATAATAATCATTCATCAAGGGGGTACTTATAATGGAACGAGTTCAAATGACCGAAACACTAAAATTTTCTCGTATTATTCAAGGATTTTGGCGTTTAGCAGAATGGAATATGACGAAACAAGAGTTACTTTCTTTCATTGAAGAATGTATGGATATGGGGATTACTACTTTCGATCACGCTGATATTTATGGTGGATATACGTGTGAAGGGCTGTTTGGAGAAGCTTTACAACTAAAGCCTTCCTTACGAGAAAACATGCAAATTGTTACCAAGTGTGGAATCGCTCCCCCATCACCGAAATTTCCAGAGCGATATGTTGCTCACTACAATACGAATGCTGAACATATCATAAAGAGTGCGGAGGATTCATTACAAAACTTACATACAGATTATATTGATGTATTACTCATCCATCGTCCTGATCCATTTATGGATCCAAATGAAGTGGCAGAAGCGTTCTCACGCTTAAAGCAAGAAGGAAAGGTTCGTCACTTCGGTGTATCTAACTTTTTACCTTCACAGTTTCATATGTTAAGTTCATATTTAGATTTCCCGCTCATTACAAATCAAATCGAAGTATCTGCGCTGCAGCTTGAGCACTTTGAAAAAGGTACAATTAATTTATGCCAAGAAAAACGAATCAATCCAATGATTTGGTCACCTCTTGCTGGTGGCGAAATCTTTACCGGTCAAACTGAACGTGCAGTACGTGTACGTGAAACTGTACAAAAAGTTGCTAATGAGCTAGGTGTTACTAGCATCGATACGATTATGTATGCATGGCTGCTTGCTCATCCAGCTAACATGATGCCAATCGTTGGCTCTGGGAAATTAGATCGTGTAAAAACGGCCGCTCTTGCTACAAAAATTAACTTAGATCGTCAACAATGGTTTACAATTTTTGAAAGTTCTAACGGTCATCCTGTACCATAATATAAAGAAGAAGAGCTGTTTCTTTACAGCTCTTCTTTTTCATATGTATTTCTCGTCATTGCAAATACACACATATCCCTTAATCCATTTTCATCTACCGCAACACTCGCACTTTCTAAAATACCCTCTAATTTAAAACCTAATTTCTCAGGTATTGCTCTACTCTTTTTATTTAGAGAATCACAACGAATTTCTACGCGGTTTGCTTTTAGTTCAGAAAAAGCATAATCCGTTATACCTTTCGCAGCCTCTACCATATAGCCTTTTCCACTATATCTCGAATCAATCCAATACCCGATTTCAAATTGAGGTATCTCCCAATTAATACGATGTAATCCGCTAGAAGCAATAAATTCACCTGTTTCTTTCGAGAATACTAGCAATCTCAAATCTTCTCTTTGTAAAAATTGAATATGCGATTTTCTTATACTCTCTTCTATTTCTTCCTCTGTTTGCTCTTTCTGTGCAAAAACCATCCAAGGTTTTAATTCTTGTATTGAAGCTTGAATTGCGTCATATACAACTTTACCATCGCCTGGTTTCGGCATTCGAATAAAAAGCCTGTCAGTATAAAATTCAGAAGGAAAATCAAATAATAACGGATTCACTGTAAACACTCCCTATAATTCTTTTATATATAATAATATCCATCTCAAGTTGTACAGTAAAGAAATTTCTGAATTTTAAATGTTTTATTCGTTCACTTCCACCGCTACACGAACTCCAGACTCAATCGCACCTTGAATCCATCCGTGATATAACGTTGTATGATCTCCAGCAAAGAATATTTTCCCCTCTGGTTTTACAATCACTGGTTGTAGCTCAGATTCTTGACCAGCTTGAAAAAGAGCAAATCCTCCAAGTGCATATGGATCCAATGTCCAACTTTTTGATATTCCAGACATGAATTCATCATATACTTGACCACCTAATATCGTTGCTAAGTTGTGTAATGTGTAATAAATACGATCCCCCTTCGATAACCCATCCCATAGTAACGCATCATAAGACCATGTATAGCTTCCTAACATCATAGCAGCTCCTTTCTGTCCAATTCCATAGCTTGGATAATAGGCGTAACGAATTGGCAAATCTGTTATAATTCTGCCACCTAATTGCCCTTGTTCTTCCCAAAATCGACTTTTAAATTGAATGCCTATTTTCGTCGCAGGCATATAATGCAATTCACGAATTGCTTTCCACTTTTCATGAGATATAGAGTCAAATGGATCTACTTCCACAAAACGCATTGTCGAAAACGGAATTGTAACAATAACTAAATCCCCTGTAATACTACTATATTCAAAAGTTTCCTCGTTTCGATAGAAAGCCGTCACACCGTTATCGTGTTGATGTAGCTTCATTAATTTTTGATTATAAATAATATTTTCTTCTAATTGCGGTAAAAAAGATTTTGGTAATCTATCGTTTCCACCTATTATTTCACAAAATCCGCTCTCCTCTTGCATAATGTATAAAAAACGTAACGTCTCAACGAATGACCTTTCTAAAAAACCTTCTAAATCTAATAAAACACCAATCATCTCAATCGTTATTGGTGAAAAATACGTATTATATTGATAAGGATGGTACTTTAAAAATTGTCCTGTAGAGTATCTTCCAAAATCCTTTACTACAACATCCCAATTTTTCTCTGGATTCTTTTTTATAAAATTTATAATGGGCTGTACCGCTAACAATAATAGTTCCTCAGACGTTTTCCCAACTTCATTCATTTCCACAGGATATCTTAAAATACTTGGATCTTTTTCGTATTGTTTTAATGTCGTTTTCCGACCATTTACGTAGATGATATCTGTCTCATTCCTATTAATAAAAGGACTCACCTGTAACCCAAACTTTCTTATATATGCCATCGTTAACGTGTGCGAATATGGAATTCTCATTGCCCCAACATCTAAATATAATCCGGTATCTTCCATTCTAACTGTCTCTATGCGGCCGCCTACACGATTGTTTGCTTCAAAAACCTTCACTTCATGTCCTGCAGCCTTTAATAAAGATGCCGAAACTAATCCAGCCATGCCTGCCCCTACTACAATAATTTGTTTCGGACGTGTCGTCTTATTCAATCCCTTATTTATAACTT
Organism: Bacillus cereus group sp. N31; assembly: GCF_016483245.1. Taxonomy (NCBI): domain Bacteria; kingdom Bacillati; phylum Bacillota; class Bacilli; order Caryophanales; family Bacillaceae; genus Bacillus; species Bacillus cereus group sp. N31. Next base: position 143,046 of record NZ_JAEHCH010000015.1, read on the forward strand.
GTAACGTTTCATCCATCTCAGTGTTATACATTAAATCTTTCTGCACAATTCCACCCCTTACTTCATAAAGTGAAACTATAATCAGTGGGGTGTTCTTCCCCCACTGATTATTAGTTGAACCAATCGGGCTTTTATGGGCAGTTAATCTCCCACCTAACTTCATTGCTCCAGCCCAATTTTGAGGTGGGAGTTTTACTGCCCGTTAATGCGGGATAAAATGCGCATTAGTGGTTTAGTGCATTTTATTCATAAATCCCTATAAACATAACACCATTGCAATTTGAATATTCACTAAAAGTACATAAGAGACAGATCTCACATTTCTTTATGCTTCGTATAATATAGCAACTGCAACGAAGGAGTGGTTGAAAATGAAACAGACTTATGATTACCACGCTACAAAAAAACATCTAGAATTAAAGAAACAAAACTTATGTAAAAAACTTAGCAATAAGAGACTATCTGAAAAAGAACGTGAACAGCTAAAATGTGAAATTGACAACTATGAATATATTTTAAACTTAGTCGAAATGAATCATTATGAACGGGGATTTTCTCGTTAAAAGCGGATATAAAATGATCCGCTTTTCATTTTGAGCATTTCATTACGCATTTTTCGTAAGTAAATATATAATAGGATGTACATTAAGATTGAGAGGTATATTCTATGATCAAATTAAGTGTATTAGACCAATCACCTGTTTCAGATGGTAGCACAGCAATCCAAGCTATTTCACATACAGTTACGCTTGCACAAGAAGTGGAAAAACTCGGATTCACACGTTTTTGGGTATCTGAGCATCATAATTCCGTAAGCTTAGCTGGTTCAAGTCCAGAAATACTTATTTCTCATATTGCAGCGAAAACAGGACATATGAGAGTTGGTTCGGGTGGTGTTATGTTGCCGCATTATAGCCCATATAAAGTTGCCGAGAATTTCCGTGTTTTAGAAGCACTTTATCCAAACCGCATCGACCTTGGTGTTGGTAGAGCACCTGGTGGTATGCCAATAGCAACTCGCGCACTACAAGAAGGAAAAATGGTCTCACTTGATCAATACCCAGAACAAGTTGCAGATGTTGCAATGTATTTACATGATCAAGTACCAGAAAATCATCATTATGCAAATTTAAAGGCTACTCCAGTTATTCCAACATCACCTGAAATGTGGATGCTCGGTTCTAGCGGAGAGAGCGCTAAAATTGCGGCGCACAACGGAGCTTCTTTTGCATTTGCACAATTTATTAATGGCTTCGGAGGCCCAGAAGTTATGAGGGCTTACCAGGAACAATTTCAACCTTCCTATTTAGGAGATAAACCAAAATCAATTGTCGCGATTTTTGTTATTTGCGGAGAAACAAATGAAGAGGCAGAAAAAATTGCTTCTAGTTTAGATTTATCAATCTTATTACTAGAGCAAGGAAAACGAACAACTGGTACACCTTCTATCGAAACTTCTCAAAATTATTCATACAGCGCGTATGATTTATTCCGTATAAAAGAAAATCGTCAACGTATGATCGTAGGTGATCCGACTTCTGTGAAAGAAAAAATAGTAAATTTAAGTAAAGCGTACAATACTGACGAATTTATGGTTGTCACGATTACTCATCAATTTGAACATAAATTAAATTCTTATCGCTTACTAGCAAATGCTTTTAATTTATAATTGTAAAAGGGAGATACATCAACGACGATGTATCTCCCTTTCTTACTACTTATTGTTTTTACTTCCTATATATTCAATAGCTTCTTTTAATAACTCATCAAAATGATTAGGATAATCATGATTTAAGTTAGGCACAATTTTATACTTATGTTCTATATTCTTATCTCTTAATAATCGTACAAATTGCTGCGTGCATTCGAAACAATCTTCATCTTGATCCCCGCATACTATATATCCCTTTATATGTTTATCCTGTAGCACTTCCAGCAACTCATTCCATTCTTCAATCTCTGGAAGCCACGGTGCCATAAAAATAAAACCATCTACATCTATATCTTTTTGCAAAATCGTAAGTAAAGCTACTCTTGCTCCAGCAGAAAAACCACCTATTATTACATTTTCTACCGTATGATTCTCTATAAATTTATCGTAATGCTCTTTTAATTCTTCTTTCCCTCTATGTATATCATCCCAAACAAACCCATCTGAAAATTGAATTTGCGAAGACTGTGGTAACGCTAACGTATAATCTTGTGTAATAACTGATTTCCAATATGGTTCTATTATTCCTATATTTTCTTGATCACCATGCATTGTAACTAGTAGATTTCCCTTTTCCTCGCTGTAAATATATTTCACATCTGCTCGTTCTGTTTTCTTTGCTACTTCTTCTCTTTCTTTACATAACTGAACCATTTTATGAAACTCTTCAAACTTATGTAGTGGTTTTAAATCGTCGTCGGAAATTAAATATTCATTTCCATACCAAAATCCATTCTCTATAATAGCTTCCTTCATTACATGCAATGCTTCTTCTTCAAGTCCTGCTGCACTTGCTAGTGCATATTTAAAATTATATATTTGTGCCTCATTACCTATTACACCTTTAGCATGTTCCATTATATACGTATACGCTTCAAAACTTCCTTTATTTGCATAACAACGTAACGTTTCATTTAATAACTGGATGTAAGTCATACTATTTTTCATATACCAATCCCCCGAAACCGTTTATAATATTTATTTCTCGAACTTGTATACCATCCTTTGATCATGGTATGTACATTGTTATATTGAATAACTCAACCTAACCATACTTGATCCTCAGAATGATATTTAATAATTACTGTATGTATACACATAATACATCACCTCTTCCTATCCAATACGTGTAGTATAAAACTAAATAGACAGAATAATCAATATATTTTTAAACAAAAAAAGACAACAATATATTATTGTTGTTTTTTTACATCTACCCGCTCTTTTGTTTTTTTCTATCCGGTTTACTTGAAACTAAATAATGTTTTTCTGAAATATATAAGTCTCTTTTTAATAGACGATTTAAGTACGGCCCTAGCTTCATTCCGCATATAAGGCGATCTTCACTACCCTCAACAATTGGAAACATTTCTTTTTCTGTTACATATTGATCTACTGCCTTTTGTACGATATCAATTTCTTTAACTAGGTTTAAATTTTCTTCTGTATGTTCAAATACCTCAAGCGTTTCCTTCGTAATAAGAAAAACATTTGTCGGAAATACAGGTAAATACGGCTTTAACAAATCATAATTTACTGTATAATCATCATTTACTAATACTGTATATACGATATTAGCATTTGTCTCTAGAAACTTAGCCATCGCTTGTTCTAATTCATCTTTCGTAATTTCCCGTTCTTCTTTTCCAGTTCTGAAAAAGCGAAACATTGCATCGCCTCCCTTTTACTATATTATAGCATAAAAGAAAACTGAAAAATCACAAAAAAATCCATTGAAAAAATTTTTCAATGGATTTTCCAAAATATATTTATCGTTATTTTAAGAATGCACTTAGCATCCATACATGCTGTTCTAATGTCGTGTGAATTGCTAGTAACATATCAGCTGATGTTTCATCGCCAGCTTCACCAGCAACTTCCATACCTTCTTTTAATTCTTGAATAAGTGCAGAGTAATCATTCACTAAAGTTTGCACCATTTCCTCAGCTGATTCCTTGCTTGTCCCCTCACTGACACTAGATGTTGCAAGATATTCTTTCATTGTCGCTAACGGTTTACCTTCTAACGCCAAAATACGTTCTGCTAACTCATCAATATACGTTCCTGCTTCATTATAAAACTCTTCAAATTTCTCATGTAAGGTAAAGAAGTGTGGTCCTGTCACATACCAGTGATAATTATGTAGTTTCACATATAACACATTCCAGTTTGCTACCTGCTTGTTTAATACTTCAACAACATTTGTATTCGTACTCATACAATCCACTCCTCTTATCGTTTTGTAATGCTTATCTTTTAATAACCTAATTACATTTTACCATACATTTCCTACCCTTTCGAATGATTGGCTCATATGTAACAAAGTTTTAACACCTTTAATATTTCCCTAATATCATACAATTCATGTATTTTTTCAACTACTTCATATGTCTAATCGTCCAAGCTGCTACATATGCATTATAGTAAGTCAAGCTCATCATAGAAGAAAGAGGGATAACATGGACAATCAACAATGGCAAGTAGCAAAGAAAGTTGCTGCTACTTATATCGGAACTGTCGTTGGAGCTGGATTTGCTACTGGACGAGAAATTGTTGAATTTTTTACAGTGAACGGATTATACGGAACAATTGGTATATGTGTAAGTGGATTTTTTTTTATTTGGCTCGGCACAAAGATGATGTTACTTTCATCACAAATCGGGGCATTTTCAGCGCAAGATTTTAACAAATATTTATTTGGAGATGTATTCGGAAATGTTGTAAATACATTATTACTACTCGTATTATTTGGTGTAACGAGCGTTATGCTATCAGGAGCTGGAGCGGTATTTGAAGAGCAACTTCGTTTACCAAGACAACTCGGTATTCTCATTACAGTTATCGCCTGTCTCATTATAGGTAGCCGCGGATTACAAGGTGTTTTTGAAGTAAATACACTTGTCGTACCTATTATGATGATATTTATTATAGGACTTGCTATTACAACCTTTTTCCACAGTACAACACCTATTAGTAATACTATTCCTGCAGAGAGCTGGAATATGAAGTGGATTACTAGCCCTATTACATATGTCGCTTTAAATCTTTCTCTCGCCCAAAGCGTTCTCGTCCCGTTAGCCGGTGAAGTAAAGGATCGAAAAGCCATTTTGTGGGGTGGAATTTTAGGTGGTGCAGGACTTTCTTTAATTTTATTATGCAGCCATTTAGCTATCTTGTCGGTCGACCAATTTTATCAATACAATATCCCAATGGCTGAAGTCATAAGAAGATTTAATGCAACGTTTCACTTTTTCTTTGTTCTTATTATTTTCGGTGAAGTGTTTACAACTTTAGTTGGTAATGTGTTCGGGATGACAAAACAAATGCAATCTATCACTGGGTGGAAAAGTAACAATATTATTTTCTTCATTTTACTAATTAGTTATTGCTTTAGTTACATCGGTTACAGTGAGCTACTCCACATTCTATATCCAATCATCGGATGGGTAAGTATCGTTCTACTTCCAATCATTGCTTTTAAACAACTTCAAAAAACATAAAGAAAGCATCCATTTTATTGGATGCTTTCTTTATGTTCATTCACAATCATCACATATTTCCCAGTACGGTCCCATTTCCAATGCCAAATATGGCTTTAATTGCAGTCGAATCATTCGACTAGGCATGCGCTCTAAAACAAATTGAATCCCTTCTTCATCCTCGTCTAATTCAACTTTTGAAATAGCAATTCTTTGCATAGTAGAAATAGGAATTCCATCTTTATATAAAGTGATTTTCACCTCATCATATTCATTAAAATACAATTCAATACTCATTTGATTTTTCAACATTTCATCAACAATTTCATATTTATCATTTTGTTCTTGGATTATATATTTCCAGCCACCTCTATCTTTTTTTGGAGCTGCTTGAAATAATGTCATCAAATCCTCGTATAGCATAAGATAACCCCTCTCTTACTAAAAAACGATGAGTATTTTATATACCCTTTATCTCTATCACTATCCATAGTCATTGTACCATATATCACCGTTCTTACCGTATTCATTTGCTTCATTAGTACTTACAAAATACTTATTCTATCTTCATTATTATGTTTCTTAGTCCGTTACTTACTATTCTACTGTAAGTTTTATTCAACACCTATTTTTTATTTGCTCACAACAAAAAAGAAGAGTGATATATATCACTCTCCCTAAATAAATTTCCCTGTAGCTGCTATTGCTAATACTATAATTAAAATTGTAAATAATAATGAGACAATTAAACTAAAAATGGGTAATGCTTTCTTTTCATTCTTCTTAAAAAGTAACTTTAAACTAAGAAGGATGTTTACTGGTACGAGTATAAAATAAAAATATTTAACAATTTGTACCGAGCTATCCGAAAGTGTTTTTAAAATAAACACTTCAATTAGAAACACCACAAAAAATGAAATACTTAGCCAAAATGAGACATAACTAAGCCAAGAATGTCTTTTTGTACCCCAATACACTCCCATAATAATCTCCTTTATTTGTATTCGATATGATTGTAATTATACACAAAGTTAACAAATACCTCTATTTTTCGACAAATAATATGAGAAATTCAGTTTTAAACATCACTAAGCTATTCTCCATCCTCATTCATTATATGCATAAATTCATCCCAGTTAATGTGTTAAAAAAAGACTGCCCCGATAGCATATGGTCTTATCCCTGTCAAGTAGACAGTATTAAAAAGACTAAGCAGCCATCGAGATTCGATATTCTATCGGAGCTCGA